>JAGBAK010000083.1 GCA_017938985.1 Clostridia bacterium | reverse complement strand
GTAGGGGACGGCGACTCGACGTCCCGAATGTGCCAAAGGCGCATAAAAAAGCAGACCTTACGGTCTGACGGGTTGTCGGGGTCGCCAACCCCTGCAATGATTTTCGGGTAATCAAAATTCGCCGCACGCAATGCGTTTGTGAAACCGAAAGCAAAAACCGCAGGCGGTTAACCTGCGGTTTTATCATTTCATTCAGTTCTTTTCAACGCCGAGGGTTACCTTTTCGCCGTTGATATCCCATTCTTTTGCGAATGAGCCGCCTGCAGCAGCGATGATGTCTGTTGCAAGAACGTCGTGGCAGATGCCGTCTTTGTTGGCGGCGAAGATTGCTTCAATCTTCTCGTTGCCGCTGACGTAAATCTTGATTGTATCCATAACCTCAAAGCCTGCGTCCTTACGCATTGTCTGAATCTTGGAGATAAGCTCTCTTACAAAGCCTTCTTCAATCAGCTCGTCTGTGAGGTTGGTGTCAAGAACAACGGTAACGCCGTTGTCGCTTTCTGCCTGGAAGCCTTCCTTCTGAACAGTGCCGATAAGAAGGTCTTCGGGAGCAAGAACGATTTCGCTCTCGCCTACGGTGAAGGTCAGAGCGCCCTTTTCGTCAAGCTCTGCCTTTGCGGCAGTGCCGTCAACGTTTGCAAGGTATTCTCTGATTGCGCCGAGCATCTTGCCGTACTTCGGACCGAGGGCCTTGAGCTGAGGCTTGAAGCTGTAGGAAACGTAGGATGAAGTATCGTTTGTGAAGTCAAGCTCCTTGATGTTGAGCTCGTCCTCAATGATTTCGCAATATTCTTTGCCGAGAACTTTGGGAGCAATAACAAAAATCTTGCTGAGCGGCTGTCTGTTCTTGATGTTTGCGCCGTTTCTTGCGGCTCTGCCGAGAACAACGATGTCAAGAACTTCGTCCATTGATGCTTCAAGGTCTTTGTCAATGAAATCGGGGTTGGAAACGGGATAATCGCAAAGGTGAATGCTTTCGGGAACGTTCTTGTTCACGCTGCAGACAAGGTTGCGGTAGATATCGTCTGCCATAAAGGGAATCATCGGAGCGGCAAGCTTGCAGACTGTTTCGAGTGCGGTGTAAAGGGTCATATAAGCGTTGATCTTATCCTGCTCAAGACCCTGTGCCCAGAAGCGTTCTCTGCCTCTGCGAACGTACCAGTTACTCATATCGTCAACAAAGCTCTGGAGCGCTCTTGCTGCTTCGGGGATAGCGTAGTTGCCGAGATAGCCGTCAACGGTGTCAATGAGGCTGTTCAGCTTTGAAAGCAGCCATTTATCCATAATGGAAAGCTTGCTGTAATCAAGCTCGTGCTTTGTGGGGTCGAACTTGTCGATGTTTGCATAGAGAATATAGAAAGCGTAGGTGTTCCAGAGTGTACCCATAAACTTGCGCTGACCCTCTTCAACAGCCTTTGCGTGGAAGCGGTTGGGAAGCCAGGGAGCGGAGTTTGTGTAGAAATACCAGCGGATAGCGTCTGCGCCGTGCTTTTCGAGAGCGTCAAACGGGTCAACGGCGTTGCCTTTGGATTTGGACATCTTCTGACCGTTTTCGTCCTGAACAAGACCGAGAACGATAACGTTCTTGTAGGGGGACTTATCAAAGAGAAGAGTTGAGATTGCAAGAAGCGAATAGAACCAGCCTCTTGTCTGGTCAACAGCCTCGGAGATGAACTCTGCGGGGAACTGCTGCTCAAAGAGGTCTTTATTCTCAAAGGGATAGTGATGCTGTGCAAAGGGCATTGCGCCTGAGTCGTACCAGCAGTCAATAACCTCGGGAACTCTCTTCATTTCGCCGCCGCACTTTTCGCACTTGATTGTTACGTCGTCGATGAAGGGACGGTGGAGCTCAATGTTGTCGGGGCAGTTGCTGCTCATTGACTTGAGCTCTTCGATTGAACCGATTGAGTGTCTGTGACCGCATTCGCATTCCCAGATGTTGAGGGGAGTACCCCAGTAACGGTTACGGCTGATGCCCCAGTCCTGAATATTTTCAAGCCAGTCGCCGAATCTGCCCTTGCCGATGCTTTCGGGAATCCAGTTAACGGTGTTGTTGTTCTTGACAAGGTTATCCTTAACGGCGGTCATCTTGATGAACCAGGATTCTCTTGCGTAATAGATAAGGGGAGTGTCACATCTCCAGCAGAAGGGATAATCGTGTTCAAACTTGGGTGCGGAGAAGAGCTTGCCGTCCTTGTCAAGGTCGATGAGGATATCTTTGTCTGCATCCTTGACGAACTTGCCTGCGTAGGGAGTTTCTTCTGTCATATTACCCTTGCCGTCAACAAACTGAACAAAGGGGAGGTCGTATTTTCTGCCGACCTGTGCGTCGTCCTCACCGAATGCGGGAGCGATGTGAACGATGCCCGTACCGTCGGACATTGTAACGTAGTTGTCAACGGTGATATAGTGACCCTTTTTGTTCTGCTTTGCGGCGCTTGCGCCTGCGCATTCAAAAAGAGGTTCATATTCTCTGTATTCAAGGTCTGTGCCCTTGTATGTTTCAAGAACTTCGTAAGCGGCAACGCCGTTTTCCTTGTCGCCGAGCTGACCGAGAACGGTGTCAAGCAGAGCCTGAGCCATATAGTATGTGTAGCCGTCTGCAGCCTTGACCTTGCAATAGGTTTCGTCGGGGTTAACGCAGAGGGCAACGTTTGAGGGCAGAGTCCAGGGAGTTGTTGTCCAGGCAAGGAAATAAGCGTCTTCGCCCTTGACCTTGAATCTTACAACGGCTGACTTTTCTTTGACAGCCTTGTAGCCCTGTGCAACCTCGTGGGATGAAAGGGGAGTTCCGCAACGGGGGCAATAAGGAACAATTTTGAAGCCTTTGTAAAGCAGACCCTTGTTCCAGATTTCTTTGAGCGACCACCAGACGGATTCAATGTAGCTGTTGTGATAGGTAACGTAGGGTTCGTCCATATCCGCCCAGAAGCCGACGGTGCCGGAGAAATCTTCCCACATACCCTTATACTTCCATACGCTCTCTTTGCAGTGACCGATGAAAGGCTCAAGACCGTATTTTTCTATCTGTTCTTTGCCGTTGATGCCGAGCATTTTTTCAACCTCAAGCTCAACGGGCAGACCGTGAGTATCCCAGCCTGCCTTACGGGGTACCATATAACCCTTCATTGTGCGGTATCTGGGAATCATATCCTTGATAACTCTGGTCAGAACGTGACCGATATGGGGCTTACCGTTTGCCGTGGGAGGGCCGTCATAGAAGGTGTAAGTGGGGCAGCCCTTTCTGGTTTCAATGCTCTTTTCAAAAATCTTGTTTTCTTTCCAGAATTCAAGCACAGCTTTTTCTCTGTCAACGAAATTAAGATTTGATGAAACCTTTTCGTACATTTTTCATTCCTCCGATTTATTGGTTAATGGATAGCTATATTAAGTGCAAATTTTTCTGTTAAGTTATGCAGTCAACCCTGCAAACAGACCGAATTTTCACCTATACTCATAATTATCAAAAGTATATCACAGGCAAAAATAATTGTCAATCATATAATTATAATCTTTATATTGACAATTAACCGCCGTTGTTTGTATAATATTAACATCAATCAAGGAGGTCATATTTATGTTTTGCAATAAATGCGGCAGTGCAGTGCCCGAGGGCAACTCTTTCTGCGGCGTTTGCGGCGCACCCGTTGCGGCTCAGCAGCCCAATCCGCCGAAGTACACAGCGGCTCCGTCAGACGCTTATAAGCCTGTTGAGGAGGCTCCCAAAAACGGCAGAGAAAATTTCTTCAAAGCACCCGGCAGGGGGTCAAAGAGCTTTGCCGCCATTATGACGGCTCTTATGGTTTTCCCTGCAACGCTCTGCGTGGCAATCGATATGGTCTTTCAGAGGTCAGACGGCTGGTGCCTTTACGTTGTCGGCGCACTGTTGGCGGCATGGATGGTTATTGTTTACCCTGCGCTCAACGTTACGCCTGCGCCCGTGACGGCTCTTATCAGCTTTTTCTCGGTTATAGGCTATATCTTCTTTGTTATCGGCAGGCTCGGCTATCTTGAAGCGATTTACAAAACGGCATTGCCGCTGATGATTCTTGCTGCGGTTTTCATAGCGCTGGATTCTTCGCTGATAGGTGCGGGCAAGCTCAAGGGAATGCACGCCTTTTCGTTCGTATCTCTGCAGTGTGCGGTTTATCTTGTTGCAATTGAAGCAACAATCGATAATCTGCGCAGGGGCGAAATCGATCTTCGCTGGTCGCTCATATTCGGCTGCTTCTTTGTTTCGGCAATCGCCCTGTTTGAAGCCGTGAATTACGTTATCAAAATCAATAAGAAATAAAAAAACAACAGGCTTGCAACGGATAATAACCGTTGTGAGCCTGTTTTGGGTTATAGAGCAGATAACAGTTTCGCAACAATGTAGGGGACGGCGACCCGACGTCCCGTTAACAGCGTCGGAAGTATACGGCGGCACCGTATGGGCGACCCTGTGCGGTAGCCCGAATTGAAATATATGTGTCGGTTCAAAGAATAAAGAATACTGAATAAATAATAATTAATAAATTTCGGTGTAGGGGCGGATATCATCCGCCCGTAAAACAGAAAACGCAGGAGTTGTTTCAGGCTGACGGCGGGATGAGGGCATCCCGCCCTACACTGTGCCCCAACCAACGCAGCACCGTAGGGGTTGTCGGGTCGCCAACCCCTACATTGAAAATAACAGTGAATATTGAACGGATATTTTTACTGCTTCTTCGGTTTGTTGCGCACGTTTTTATTCATAAAATCAAGCGTTCCCACTGCACGCGCAACGGGCGAAGGATTCCACTCGTGCGGTGCGGCGGCTTTTATGCCGATTTGGCTGAGAATTGACGAATATTCTTTGAAACGGCGGCGGAAATCAGACGCATTTTTGTTTTGCTGATTTGTCCAGCCTGTTTCGGCAACGGCGGCAAATCGGGGGAAGAACATAAAGCATAAACGCTCAAAATTATTGATGTATTCCGTCCATATCGGCACCTCAACACCGCAGACGCTCTCGGCGTTTTTAATGCCGCTGACAATGGCTTTGTAGTTATAGGTTTTATCAAGCGGTGTCATTGCGTAGGGGTAATCGCAGTAATAGTGGAAGAAATCCGAAATAATTATTCTGCCGCCGTTGTTTGCAAACTTAACGGAATCCTTTTTGGGGTCCATCCACATCTGTGCAACGGTGCCGTTACCGATAAGACCGCTTTTGAGGCTCTCGTTCCAGACAATTGCTTTTCTGCCCTTTGACTTAAGAAAATCAACAATCCGGTTGGTAAACCAACCCTGAAGCTCTTCTTCGTTTTTCAAGCCGACCTGTTCCATTCTCTTCTGACAGTCGGGGCAGGTTTTCCAGTGTGCCTTGGGCGCTTCGTCGCCGCCGATATGTATATATTCCGACGGGAAAATCTCAAGCAAATCTTCAAGAATATCAAAAACAATTTCAAAGGTTTTATCCTTGCCTGCGCAAAGAATATCTTCAAAAATGCCCTGATACGTTTTGACCTCAACAGGGTTGCCCGTGCAGCCGATATCGGGGTAAGCGTGCAGAATTGCAGAGCAGTGACCGGGCACGTCGAATTCGGGAATAACCGTTATAAAGCGCTCGGCGCAGTAATCAACAATTTCTTTCATTTGTTCCGTGGTGTAATATCCGCCGTATTCGCCGCTTTCGTTGAGCGAGCCGAAATCCGAGCTTTTTCTGACCGAGCCGTCGATTGCGGCGGAGGGTCTGCGGCTGACCCAGGCTCTGAAGCCCTGGTCGTCCGTCAGGTGCCAGTGAAAACGGTTCATCTTAAGGCTTGCGGCGGCATCAATGAGCTTTTTGACCTCGTCAATGCTGAAAATATGGCGCACGCAGTCAAGCATAAAGCCTCTGTATTCAAAGGCAGGCTTGTCTTCAATTTTCACACACGGGCAGATTCCGCGGAGCTGACGGAGCGTCTGCTTGCCGTAAAAAAGAGCCTGCTGCGAGCCGCCGCAGATTCTCAAAACGTTTTCCGTTGCGGTCAGAACGTATTCCTCTGCGCCGAGGTTTTCGTCAATCAGGAACTCCGCCTTTGACGGCTCAATAAGAACCTCGCCGCCGAGGAAATCAATTTTATTCGGTTTGGGAATAATATTGAGTCTTTCCATTTTACATTACCTCTTAAAAAACGGGCCGCAGCAAACGCCGCAGCCCGATGTTTTATTTAATCGTCGTCATCTTCTTCGTCTGACTCGGGCAAAGGCAGAATTTCAACCTTGATGTCTTCAATTCTGCGCTCGTCAAGCGAAAGAACGGTAAAGCGAAGATTTTTATATTCGGCAACTATCGGTGTCTTATCGGTTTCTGAAGGCAGGTAACCGAGCAGGCTGATAACAAAGCCGCCGAGAGTATCATAGTCACCTTCGGGAAGCTCAACGCCTACAAGCTCGTTGACCTCGTCAAGGTCGATTGTGCCGTCGATGGTGAACGTGGTTTCGTTAATCTGTGTGATTTCTTCTTCTTCGTCGTCATATTCGTCCTGAATGTTGCCGACAATTGATTCAAGCACGTCTTCAAGCGTAACGATGCCTGCAGTGCCGCCGTATTCGTCAACAACAACCGCAAACTGGGTTCTGCTTTCGTTCATCGCCTTGAAAAGGTCGCCGCAGGACTGCGTTTCGGGAACGTAGAGCGCTTTTCTCATAACCTTTGAAATGGTAAGGTCTTCGGGCAGCGAATGACCGACAAACTGAAGAAGGTCTTTTGCATAAAGAACACCCACGATGCTGTCGGGGTCGTCCTCATAAACGGGGATTCTTGAATATCCGTTTTCAACGGCAAGCTCCGCAACCTCTGCAAGCGAGCGTGTTACTTCAATTGCCGTCATTTCGGTGCGGTGGGTCATTATATCGCCTGCATCAAGGTCGTCAAACTCAAAGATGTTATCAATCATCTCTTTCTGCGTGTCCTCAATAACGCCCTTTTCACCGCCAACGTCAACCATCATACGGATTTCTTCTTCCGTAACGTGTTCTTCGTCGGCATTGGGGTCAAAGCCGCAAAGGCGAACGATTGCGTTGGTTGAAAGTGCAAGAATTTTTACGAACGGTTTCGCAATTTTTGCAATGAAAAGCAGAACGCCGACCACTTTGTAAGAAATTTTTTCGGGCTTCTGCATGGCGATTCTTTTGGGTGCAAGCTCGCCGAGAACAAGCGAAAAATATGACGTTACAAGTGTAATCAGAATTGTTGAAACAACGCTCACAACGCTGAGCGGTATCGTGGGAACAATGCCTGTTTCTGAGATTGCATTCACAAGCATATCAACAAACGTCTGTGAAGCCGAAGCCGAGGTCAGAAAGCCTGCAAGGGTAACGCCGATCTGAATTGTCGATAAAAAGTTGCTTGAGTTTTCGGTAAGCTTCACTATCTGCTTTGCCTTTTTGTTGCCTTCTTCGGCAAGCTTCTGCATCTTTGCGTCGTTAAGCGAGATAATGGCTATTTCGCTCATTGCAAAGAAAGCGTTGATGAGAATAAGCACGAAGAGTAAAACTATTTTGAGAATAAGAGAAACTGCATCGCTGTCAGCGGCAATTTCTGCAGCCAGCAAAATCGCAGGGCCGGGGTCATCCATTTTGGATTTGCTCCTTTCAGTTATAAAAATACATATAGCATTTTAGCATACAAACGTTTTGTTGTCAACAATCCGCAGACCTGCTCCCGTTTGATGACGGCAAGCGAGCAAAGAATTTGCGTCCAAAACGGGCAAAAGTATGCGTTTTACGGCTCAAAACGGTCAAAATCGGCTGAAATTGAAGATTTCAGTTTACGATGTCCGTTTTAAAGTACACGTTATTTTTTATAATAACATTGTAAAATGTGATGACAAAAATATTCGGGTATGCTATAATTTCTGCATACTGAATTTTACGGTGATTTTATGCTTTATCTGATTTTATCAAGAGCGGGCGGCGGCAAAACCGTCCATATAATGAACCTTATCGAGCAGTTTGCAAAGGGCGGCAGAAAAAAGCTGACCCTTATTGTGCCCGAGCAGTTTTCGTTTATGAGCGAAAAGCTTATGCTTGAAAAAGTGGGCGCAAAGGCAATGGCGGATATCGACGTGCTCAGCTTCACAAGCCTTGGCGAAAAGCTTGTGGGCAGACCTGCCCTGCACGAGCGCAGACGTCTTGACGATTCCGCAAGGGCGGTGCTTATGCGTATGGCGCTTGAAAGCGTTAAGGATAAGCTTAAGCTTTATGCAAACCACGCTTCAAAAAAGTCGGTCATTTCGGAATTTATTGCGCTTTCTTCGGAGTTCAAACAGAACGCCGTTTCAACCGACAGCGTGCGTCTGGCTCTGGCAAGCGAAAAAGACGGGCTTCTCAAAATGAAGCTCAGCGATATCGTGACCGTTCTCGATGCTTACGACGCAATGGTTTCGGGCAGTTATTTCAACCCCGACGAGCTTCTTGACGAGCTTTATGATATCCTGGCCGAGAGCGATTATTTCAAAGACAGGCTTGTTTTTATTGACGCTTTCAGAGGATTCACCGTTCAGGAATATAAAATCATTGAGCAGATGCTTAAAAAATCAACTGCGGTTTACGTTACTCTCTGCACCGATAACCTGCAGAACAGTGACGACGAAACCGAGCTTTTTGCGCACACAAAAAGAACGGCTCACAGGCTGATTGAAGCGGCAAAAAGGAACGGCGCACCTGTTGCAAAGCCGCAATATCTTTCAATGCGCAGCAAATTCAACAATTTTCCGCCGAAGTTTGAGCGATATGCTTCGCCCGAGCTTGCGGCGCTGGAGCAGGAGCTTTTTTCGCCTGCACCCAATGTTTATGAAGAAGAATGCAACAATATAACTCTCTGCAAGGCGGCGGATATCTATGCCGAATGCGAATATATTGCCTGCACGGCAAAAAAGCTGATTCGTGAAAACGGCTACAGGTGCCGTGACATTGCCGTTATTGCGAGGGACAGCTCCGCCTATGAAGCACCGCTTCGCTCGGCTCTGAAAAAATGCGGCATAAGCGTGTTTGACGACAGCCGTCAGCCTGTTGACACCTCACCCGTTGTCAATCTTCTGACCTGCGCAATAAGCATTGCGAGCGGCGGATTTGACACCGAAACCGTTCTGCGTTACCTCAAAACAGAGCTTACGGATTTCAGCGACGAAGAGATTTCGCAGGTGGAAAACTACTGTTATCTGTGGCAGATTAACCGCGGCGGCTGGCTCAGGGATTGGCAGCAGCATCCCCGTGGCTTCGGCGAAGAAATGAAAGACGAAGATACGGCGGAGCTTGAAACGCTCAACGCTTTGCGCCGCAGAATCGTTGCGCCGCTTTGCGAGCTGAAATCTGCTCTTGACGATACAACGGGCGGCGAAGCCGCAAAGGCAGTTTTTGAGTTCCTTGAAAGAGTCAACGTGCCCGAAAACCTCAAAAAGCTTGCCGAATCGCTTGCCGCTTCGGGCGAAACGGGTATTGCGCTTGAGCTGGACAGAATCTGGAACGTTGTTATGGATTTGCTTGACTCAATTGCAACCGTTGCAGGCGAAAGGGCGGTAACGGCAAGCGAATTTGCCGATATTTTTGATTTGATGCTCAGCGTGCAGACCGTTGGCAGTCTGCCGCAGGGTCTTGACGAAATAACCATCGGCTCTGCCGACAGAATACGCACCGTTACGCCAAAAGCGGTGTTCATTGCAGGCGCAAACAGCGGCGTTTTTCCCGCAACACCGTCGTCGGGCTCAACGCTGACCGATAAGGACAGGCGCAGACTCAGCGAAATCGGCATTGAGCTTGCCGATTACGGCGAATATAAGCTTGCCGAAGAAAAGCTGATTGCCTATAATGCATTCTGCTGCGCCTCGCACAGGCTCTACGTCTGCTGCCCCGAGAGAAACGCACAGAATGAGCAGCTTGCTCCCTCGGAGCTTTACACAAAAATCAAAACGCTTTTCCCGGAATGCAGTGAGGTTGACGCTTCCTGTCTTGACGGACTTTACTATATTGAGGGCGAAAGCCTCGCCTTTGAGCAGCTTGCAAAAAACAGGAGCGAAAGCAGCGCACTCGGTGCAACGCTTGAAGAATATTTCGGCGAAAGAGAAGATTTTGCAGGCAGGCTTGACGCTCTTGAAAGGGCAGGCGGCTTGCGTGATTTTGCCGTTGCCGACAAAGAAGCGGCACGCCGACTTTTCGGCGATAATCTTTATATTTCCGCTTCAAGGGTCGAGAGCTTTTATAAATGCCCGTTCTCATATTTCTGCCGCTACGGCATAAAGGCAATGCCCCGAAAAATTGCGGAGCTTGACCCGATGCAAAGGGGCAACGTTATTCACCACGTGCTTGAAAAACTGCTTCTGAATTACGAGGCAGAGGCTCTTGTCGGAATGCCGCGTGCGGAGCTGCTTGATATAATTTCGGCGCTGATGAACGAATATCTTATGGCAAAGCTTGACGGCGCAGAGCGTGACGAGCGTTTTCTTTATCTCTATCATAAGCTTGCGCTCACCGTCTGCGACGTTGCCGAAAGGCTGATAAAAGAGCTTTCGCTCAGCGATTTCAGACCCGTTGATTTTGAGCTTTCAATCGGTCCCGACGGCGAAATCCCGTCCTATGAGGTCGCAACCGAAAACGGCAAAATCAGCATTTCGGGCGCAATTGACCGTGTTGACAAAGCGGTTATCAACGGCAAAACTTATCTGCGTGTTGTTGACTATAAGTCGTCGGGCAAGGCGTTCAAGTTGAGCGACGTTTTGCAGGGACTCAATATGCAGATGTTCATTTATCTTTTTGCTCTCTGGCAAAACGGCAAGAAAAAATACGGCGAAATCACCCCTGCAGGCGTGCTTTATTACCCTGCCAATTCTCCGCTTATTTCGGCGGAAAGAGGCGAAGCGCCCGAGGACGTAGCCGCCAAAAAACAGAAAAAATGCCGTATGCAGGGCATTGTTCTTAACGATTGCGACGTTGTTGTTGCAATGGATAAATCTGCAGGCGGACTTTATATTCCCGTTGATTTTAACGCAAAGGGCGAAATGAAAGGCTCGCTGATAAGGCTCAGCCAGCTTGAAAAGCTTAAAGAAAAAGCCGACGGAATTCTTGCCCAAATGGCAGAATCGCTGCATAACGGCAGAATTGAAGCCGTGCCGTCTTACGGCGCAAGCTATAAGCACGTTTGCCAATATTGCGATTATAAATCCGTTTGTTCTTACGAAGAAAATATACCCGTCAGGGAGCTTTACGACACAGACCTTGACGAGGCTTTGAGAAATCTTGAGGAAGGAGATGAGGCAGATGGCGATATCGTGGACTGCTGACCAGCAAAAAGCAATTGACGGGCGTAAAGGCACTTTACTTGTCAGCGCCGCCGCAGGCTCGGGCAAAACGGCTGTTCTGGTTGAAAGAGTTATCCGCAGAATCTGCGACACTGAAAATCCCTGCGGCGTCGAGAATCTGCTCATCGTTACCTTCACAAAGGCTGCCGCTTCGCAGATGAAAGAAAAAATTGAAGCGGCAATCAGCAAAAAAATTGCTGAAAATCCTGCCGACAGACGTCTGCGCCGCCAGCAGCTTATGCTTCCGTGCGCAAATATCTGCACGATTGACTCTTTCTGTATCAACCTTGTGCGTGAAAACTTTCACGCTCTGGGCATTGCGCCCGATTTCGGTATGCTTGACGAAAGCAAGCTTGATATCCTTAAGGCGCAGGCGGTCAACTCTGTTGTAGGTGAGCTTTATAAAAATCCGACGGAAAACTTTATGCGCCTGACCAATCTTATCAGCGACAACCGTGACGACCAGAAACTTGTTGCGGCGATACTGAAGCTTTATTCGCTTTCGCAGGCCTATCCTTTCCCTGAAATCTGGCTTCGCTCGCTTTCGGCGGAATTCAGCGCACCTGCTTCGGTTGAAGAAAGTCCGTGGGGCAGAATACTTTTATCTTATATGGCAGGCGTTGTTGAAACCTGCATCGGCGGCATTGACCATTGCCTTTTACTTCTTGCCGACGAGCCTGAATTGCAGGCAAAATATGCCGATACGTTTGCAACAGAAAAAGAAATGCTCTCGCATTTTCTTGAATCAATAAAAACAAAGCCTTGGGACAAGATTGCCGCCGATTATGAAAAAATTGTTTTCGGCAGAATGGCAACCGCACCGAGAGGCTACGTTTCCGAGGTTAAGGATATCTGCAAAAAGGTCAGGGACGATTACAAAAAAGAAATCAAGGAAATGGGCAAATACCTTTGCATTTCTTCCGATGACCACAAAGAGGACGTTGCGGCGCTGGCTCCCGTTGTTGCCGAGCTTATTGAAGCGGTTGTTGCTTTTGCAAATGAATTTGACCGCCTCAAGCTTGCCGAAAACGGCGCCGATTTTTCCGATACGCTTCATATGGCTCTCAAACTGCTTGTTGAGCCTACCGAAAACGGCTATGCAAAAACTCCGCTTGCCGTTGCGCTTTCAGAGAATTATGCCGAAATTCTTGTTGACGAATATCAGGACGTCAACCTTGCGCAGGATATGATTTTCAGCGCACTTTCAAAGGACGAAAACAACCTGTTTATGGTTGGCGACGTCAAGCAGAGCATCTACCGTTTCCGCCAGGCGATGCCCGAAATTTTTCTTGCACGCCGTGACAGAATGGAAGAATATGAAAACGAAAATTACCCTGCAAAAGTCACTCTCGGCAAAAATTTCAGAAGCCGCAAGGGCGTAACGGAAATTGTCAACTTCATTTTTGAAGCCGTTATGAGCCGTGACGCAGGCGGTCTTGATTACGATAAAAACGAAAGGCTTGAAGCGGCTGCGGCTTACCCCGAAAAAACGGGTGCCGACACCGAATTCCTGCTGTTTGAAACAGAGAAAGACGATTTTTCAAAAATTCAGGCGAGATACATTGCCGATTACATTGAAAAAGCGGTTGCCGAGGGTATGCCGCTGACAAAGGGCGAGGGCTTCAGACCTGCGGAATACAAGGATTTCTGCATTCTTGTCAGAAGTGTCAAAAACAGCGCCCGTGAATTTATTGACGAGCTTAATTCAAGGGGAATACCCGTTAACTGCGAGGCAAGCGACGGCTTTCTGAATACCCCCGAAGTGACGTTTCTTGTTTCGCTTCTCAAGGTTATTGATAACCCCGTCAACGACATTCCGCTCACGGCGGTTATGCTTTCGCCCGTTTTCGGCTTTACGCCCGATGACCTTGCCGTTATGCGTGCCGAGCGCAAAAAGGGCAGCGTTTACGGCTGCGTTGTTTTTGCGGCTGAAAACGGCAACGCAAAGGCGGCTGAATTTACAGCAAAGCTCAAAGAAATGCGCCGCATTGCCGCAACGGTAAGAGTGGGCGAGCTTGTGCGCAGACTGATTGAAGAAACAGGCTATGCCGCCGCAGTCTGCGCAATGAAAAACAGCTCTGCACGCCGCGCAAATCTCAACCTTTTCACCGACCTTGCCAATAAGTTTGAAACAAGCGGCAGACGGGGCGTTTCGGGGTTTGTGAGCTATCTTGACAATATTACTAAAAGCGGCGGAGACATAAGCTGCGGCAGTTCAAAATCCGAGGCGGCGGATGCCGTCAGAATTATGACAATCCACAAGAGCAAGGGTCTTGAATTTCCCGTGTGCTTTGTTGCCGCCTGCGAAAAAACCTACGGCGATTTCTTTAACCGTGAAGATCTGATTATCGCTTCCGAAAGCGGAATCGGAATCAAAAACAACACGGGATATGCAAAATACGACACCTTGCCGAGGCTTGCGGCAAAAATCGAAACTTTAAAGGCAGAGCATTCCGAAGAATTGAGAGTGCTTTACGTTGCGCTCACAAGAGCAAAAGAAAAGCTGATTATGCTTTCATCCTGCACAGACAGTACGAAAACGCTCACCGCTGCGGCGGCAAATCTGCGCCAAAGCAACAGGGTTGACCCGTATACCGTAATCGGTTTTTCAAGCTACGGCGAATGTATTCTCACGGCTCTTTTGCGCCATCCCGATGCTCACGCACTGCGTATGGCGGCAGGCATTTCGCAGCGATTCAATCTGCCGAGCGAAATTCCGCTCAAAGCCGAAATAATCAAGGACTATGAGAGCGAAGAAACCGTGCGAGAGGTTATTGCGGCTGAACCCGACGAAGAAATTCTTGCCGAAATCAAAAACAGGCTCGGCTACGAATATCCCTTTGCGGCACTTAACGGCGTTGTTGCAAAGCAGATTGCCTCAAACCTTGATATGGGCGAAATCGGCAGCGAATATTTTGCGTCACGAAAGCCTGCTTTTATGAGCAAGGATAAGCTGACCCCTGCGCAGCGAGGCACCGCAACGCACCGCTTTATGCAGTTTGCGGATTATGCGGCGGCAAGCGCTGACTCAGCCGCCGAACTTGAAAGGCTTGTTGCGGACGGTATGCTCACCGAAGCGGAAGCGAACGCCGTTGATATCAAAGCGAT
This sequence comes from Clostridia bacterium, assembly GCA_017938985.1. Lineage (GTDB taxonomy): Bacteria > Bacillota > Clostridia > Oscillospirales > Acutalibacteraceae > CAG-177. Next base: position 666 of record JAGBAK010000083.1, on the reverse strand, counting down.
TTCGGGATTTTTCGCCGGTGCGCTTGCAAAGCGTATTCTGGGCGCAGAAAGAGTGTATAAAGAGTATGAATTTACCTTTGGCATACCTGTCAGGGAGCTTTATCCCGAGGTGCCGCAGGAGGTTGCGGGCAGCGAAAAAATCATCATTGAGGGCGTTGCCGACTGTGCTTTTGTTGAAAACGGCGAGCTTGTAATCGTTGACTATAAGACCGACAGGGTCACAAGCTGCGACGAACTCAAAGAGCTTTACGGCTCGCAACTCGGCATATACCGACGCTGTCTTGAGCAGGTTATCGGTCTGCCCGTAAAGCAAACGCTGATTTATTCGTTCAGACTCGGCGAAACAACAGAGGTTTAAAAAATATCCGTTCCTTTTTGCGAGGGACGGATTTTTTTAATTTGCAATTCGACCCAACCCCTACGTATAAAAGCAAACCACACGGCAACAGCGTAGGGGCGACGTTTCGTCGCCCGAAACGTTTCAACAGTTTACATCGTAGGGCGGCTTGCCCACAAGCCGCCGTGTGCCGTAAGGCACAAAACGGTATTATCTGATTTTTCAAATCAGCGGCGGGATGAGGGCATCCCGCCCTACACTGTAACCCATCAACGCAACCCCTGCAATGATTTTTTCGGATAATACGAATCCCTCGGCGGCAACGTAGG
>JAGBAK010000082.1 GCA_017938985.1 Clostridia bacterium | reverse complement strand
CTGTTCTTAAAAAATCCGCCCGCACTGCTCAGCAAATTGAGGTCAAGATATATTTTCATCTTCTGGCTTTTTGCGTATTCATAAAGGTTTGCCAGCTCCTCTTGGCTGCCTGTTTCGGTGTTGAGTTTCAGGTCTGATGAATTCTTTGAGTTGACACCCGAGCCGAAAACGCCCGAATAGCGCACACTGATATTATTTATACCCTTGCTTTTCATATGCGTGAGCATATCCGCCGCCTGCTCATAGGTTGTCAGCGGTTCAACGGTGTCAAACGGACCGAAGCTGTCCGAAACAGCGCCCGTGAGCGAAAGAAAACAGGGCAGATAATCGTCAACCGTAACGGTTTTTGTTGATAAAACGGAGTTTCTGATAAGCTGCTCACGGCAAGCCGAAGCAAGACCTGCATAGGTTGCGTTGTTGCCCGAAAGGAATCTGTAGCAGAGTGAAACCTCGTCAACAACCGGCTTTTCCGAAATATAAACCTTTTTGTCTTTATAGACAGACGGATTAATCATAAATGAAGAATAAACCCTGTTATATCCGTTGATTGACGTAGCTTTGTCAGCGTTTATTGTTGCGGCGGCGTCGCCTTTTTCTATCAGCGAAACAAAAGCGGTGTCGCCGTGTTTGATGCCGAATGCGGGAATAATTGCGCTGCCCGTTGCACTGTTGCCGATTGACGGGTCGGAGCCGTAAACCGCAAAAGACAGCGATTCAAACGATTCATCGTAAATTGCCGTTTTGATAATCGCACCGCAACCGTCGGGTACAAGCAGAAAATCGTCATCAAAACTCTCGTTATATGCACCGAAATAGTTGAGCAGTTCAATGCTTTCGATAAACGCATTTTCATTGCCCGTGAGGTTTTTATGGGTGCAATTAACACGCAGTGAACCGTCTTTGAGCGTAACGTCAAGCTCAATTCTGAAGCCAACGTCGTCTTTGCCGTAGGATTTCTTTTTGGCTGTGTCCGCATCTGCAAAAACGTCAAAGGTGAAGCGTGCGCCGTCGGTTATTTTTTTGTAAGATGCTTTGTCGTATGCAAGCGAGTTGTCCTGCGTATTCAGATAATGGATGTCTGAGCCGATAAGCACACGCAGAGTTGCAATGCTTGCGTCCTCGTGAAGCTCGTCCTTGAGCGGTGCATTTTCAAGCAAAGGCAGTGCACTCCAGAGTCTGCCGGTTGCGGATTCCGTTATGCAAAAGGACTTTGAATCGGGGTCAACGTTAAGCTCAACAAGACCCGATGCGGCGACGCTTTCTTTAAAAGCCGAAGCTGATTCGGCATAGTGAAGCTCAGGGTCTGACGATGCCGCCTTGAAAGTGCTTCTTGTTTTGACGTTGCGTATAATCCTGACGTCGGCAGGTGTATAAACAATTGCAAAAACCGCCGAAGCCGCAACGGCAACAGCCAGAAGCGCCGCAAGGCAACGCTTAAGTATCAACTTCTTTTTGCTTGTTTCAGTCATAATATTTTGAATCCTTTGGAATTTCAAATGAGAAGCTTACGCCGTTTTCAACGTTCTGAACGCCGAAACGGCATTTGTGGTTAATCATAATGCCTTTAACGATTGAAAGACCCAGACCGAAGCGGTTTTCGCTTCTTGCATGGGATTTGTCCGCCCTGTAAAAGCTGTCCCATAATTCGGGCATATCGCCGTCGGCAATGTGCATACCCGTGTTGAAAACGTTGATTCTGAAGCATTCGCCTGCATCGGTGCAGGTTACGGAAATTATCTTTTTGCCGTCACAGTGAGCAATGGCGTTTGTGACGTAATTATTGAGTACGATTTCAATTTTATCTTTTTCGGCAAAGCAGGCGAGCGTTGGCGGAACTTTATTGACAACTGTAATTCCTTTTGCCTCGGTCTGCAGTGAAAGGTGGCTCAGAATATGTGCCACGCTTTCGCCGAGATTGAAGTAATCGGGCGTGAAATTCTGCGTGCCGCTTTCGATTTTTGAAAGCTCAAGCAGCTCCGTAACAAGCCCGTTCATCTTGTTGCTTTCTTCTTTGATGATGTTGCAGTATTCTTTGATAACCTCGGGGTCGCTGCTGATACCCTCGCAAACACCCTCGGCATAGCCCGAAATAATTGCAATTGGCGTTTTCAGCTCGTGAGAAACGTTGTTGATAAAGGATTTACGCGCGTTATCAAGTGCGTGACGGCGCTGAATATCCTTTTCGAGCTGTTCGTTTTTATCCTTAAGGTCAATCAGCGTTGCGTCAAGCGTGCCCGAAAGGGTGTTGATGCTTTTGCCGAGCTGACCTATTTCGTCACGTCCGTAGTCGCCGCAGCGTCTTTCAAAGTTAAGCGCCGCCATATCCTTGGTAATGTCATTCATTTCAACAAGCGGCTTTGTAAATTTTGCAACAAGCAGATAAAAAATGAGCGAGAAGAAAACGAAGAGCGACATAAAGATGCTCAGAAATACAGCTCTTGAAACGCTGACAATCTTTTCAACGTCTGCAACGGAGGAATAGATATAAAGCTTTTCGCCCGTTTCAAAATCCGTTTCATAAACAAAATATGAAGCGTTTGCCGTAATCAGCTTGCGAATTTCAAAATTATCCTTTTTAACAACGTAGGAGTATTCGTCGGTAGGTACCGTATTTGAAAAGTTTGAAGAATTGGCACCCGACGAGGCAAAATGCGACGAGCCGTTGATTGAATCCTTCGACGACGTATAATAAATTGTTCCGTCGTTGTTAAGAATTTCAAAATCAATGTTGTTGTTTACGGATATTGCATAAAGGTCGTAATAATAGCTTACCGAGCCGGGTATGCACGCCTTAATCTGTTCCGCCGCCTGTGTTGACTGGTTATAGGTCTGATTTGAAAGAACAAGGAACAGGGCAGGAGAGGTGACAACCGAAATAACAACAAAAAACAGCGCAAGTACGGTTAAAATTGTTGCAAAAAGCTTTATTCTGATTTTGCTTAATCTGAATTTTGCTTCAGTTTTTTTCAATTCTTGTTCACCTCAATTTTATAGCCTACGCCATAAACGGTTTTAAGATGTGCTTCGCCCCACTCGCCGAGCTTTGTTCTGAGCCTTGCAACGTGAGAGTCAACGGTTCTGTTATCGCCCTCAAAATCAACGCCCCAGATATCGTCAAGCAGAGTGTCTCTTGAAAAAATTCTGTTGGGGTTTGAGCAAAGCTTGAGCAGAATGCTGTATTCTTTAAAAGTGAGGTCGATTGCATTGCCGCAAACAGTTACGGTGTGGGCGGCGATATCAATTTTAAGAGAAGAAATCGTTATGACCTCGCTTGTGTCAGGCACAGCGGCGGCGCTTCTTTTAAGCAGCGCTTCAACACGCTTTACAAGCACCGTGGGACTGAACGGTTTTGTGACAAAATCGTCCGCGCCCGATTCAAACGACATCAGCTCGTCAAATTCCTGGCTGCGTGCCGTAAGCATAAGAATGGGAACAGTGCTGGTTTCCCTGATTCTTTTGCAGACCTCCCAGCCGTCGGCTTCGGGCATCATAATATCGCAGACAACAAGACTTATATCCTTGCTGTTTTTAAATATTTCAATTGCTTCGGCTCCGTTGACAGCCTCAACGGTTTCGTAGCCGGATTTATGAAGAAAGTCACAAACAAGGCGTCTGATGAGAGCCTCATCGTCAGCAACAAGAATTTTATACATACAGGCACCGCCTTTGTTCAATTTATATTTAATTTATAATAACATATTATTACCGTTTAAATCAATAGACAACACCGAATTTTTGTTATATTCCGTGCGGATAAAGGGCTGTTAGCCGATTTGTATAAAAATTTTTTAAATTACTGCCAAATTTTTGCTTGTATACCCTTGTTTTGTTAAAATCTTTTTAGTATAATTAAACAGTATTTATCTTGGGTCACGTTGACCTTTCGGAAAGGTGTGGTTTTATGCTCGGCAAATATGTCAGAGTCAGGGTTACCAACCCGATCCGCTCCGTAAACAGACAATTCGGCTTTGTCTATCAGCTCAATTTCGGCGCCATTGAAGGCAAAAAACGCTATGACAGCGTTTCTTCGGGTGCTTACATTATGGGCATCAATCACCCCGTCAGAACCTTTGACGGCAGAGTAATTGCGGCAATCAAAAGAGCCGACGGCAGTCCCACGGTTTATGTGGTTGCGCCAAAAAGTATGCGCTTCATTTCTTATCAGATTGAAGATGCCCTCGCTTTTGCGGAAAGCGGAAGAGATTATAAGCTTGAATGCCTTTATGAGCGTTCCTGCGGTGCGGTTGTTTACCGCTTTATCAACGATGAGGTTCGTTATCTGCTCATCAAAAACAGACGCAGCACCCACTGGGGCTTCCCCAAGGGTCACGTTGAAAAGGGCGAAACCTTTGAGCAGACGGCAATCAGAGAGGTGCTTGAAGAAACAGGTATTCACATTCAGATTCTGCCGCAGTTCGCCTCAAAATCTGAGTATACCATTCAGGGCAGGGTAGAAAAATCGGTAACGATTTTCCTTGCCAAAACAAAGGACACGCAAACAACAATTCAGCATGAAGAAATTGAAGATTATATCTGGCTCAGTTATGAAAAAGCGCTTGAAACTCTTCGTTTTATCAATGACAGAAACATTCTTCAGAGCGCTCACGATTATCTTGTTAACCAGAATATAATTGAACAAGGAGATTTAAATGGTTGAGTCTGTAGTTAACGCCATTGTCAGCTTCTTCAAGGATTCAATCCCCAAAGAGCTTGTGGTTTTTCTTATTTCAATGGTTCCCATACTTGAGCTTCGCGGCGGTATGATAGCAGCTTCGCTCCTTGACGTTGAGCTGGTCAGAGCGCTCGTTATCTGCTATATCGGTAACATTCTGCCGATTCCGTTCATTCTGCTTTTTATCAGAAAGATTTTTCAGTTCCTCAAGAG
>JAGBAK010000081.1 GCA_017938985.1 Clostridia bacterium | reverse complement strand
TTCAGCCCCAACAACTGGGATGACGAGAATCCCGACGTTATGGCTCTTTCCTCAATTATGAGCTGTAACCTCAAGATTGACGAGGATAAGGATGAAATCTATACTCAGGGCAAAGACGGTCAGAGAGTAAGCTATAATCCTCCCAGATATAAGTTCTACTATAACTTCATCCTTGAATTCAATGTAAATAATCCCTATTTTGATGATTTCAGAGTTCAGCTCAATACTTTCCGCGTTGAGGGTATGGGCACAATGGAATACAACAAATATCAGCAGAAAGCTATGTAAGTTATCAATACTCTTACTCCCGGCAGAGGCGGTGCAATGCCCAACATGATGAATGGCGGCATGGGTATGAATAACGGTATGCCTATGAACAACGGTATGCCTGTGAATCAGGGATATGCTCCCGCAAACGCTTACGGTCAGCCTAATCCTTATGCACAGCAGAACCCCTACGGTCAGCCTCAGGCAAATCCTTATGCACAGCAGAATCCCTACGGTCAGCCTCAGGTAAATCCCTATGCACAGCAGAATCCTTATGCACAGCAGCAGGCTAACCCCTACGCACAGCAGAATCCCTACGGTCAGCCTCAGGCTAACCCCTATGCACAGCAGAATCCTTACGCACAGCAGCAGGCTAATCCCTATGCACAGCAGCCCGCACAGGCTCCCGTTGTACAGAACTGGGTTTGCCCCGCTTGCACTGCTACCAATACAGGCGCCTTCTGCGAGTGCTGCGGAACTCCCAAGGCTAACTGATGAATAACGGAATGAAAGTTGCGATAATCGTGATTCTGGTCGGTGCTGTTGCCATTGCCGCAGCGGTCGGCGTGTGGTATTACAAAACAAAGTTTTATGTGCCCGATAAAGGCGGAATGGAGCGAGATTTATCCGATACGGTTATTTCCTGCTCCTATTCCACGGGCGGCGGTATGGAAGGCGGCTCAATGAGTATGAGGATCTTCCTTAACGAAAACAATGAGGTATGGTTTGAGTATTATAATCAGCCGTTTGTCGGAGCAGAGGAAGAGTCTGCAAGCTACCGGATTGACAATACCGCCATTGAACAGATACGGCAGAAATGCAGTGAATACGGTGTTCTCGGCTGGGGTGAACTCAAGTACAGCGAGGAACAGCTTCTTGATGCCCCCACAACTTCCGTGAGCTTTGCTTACGGTGATAACGAATATTATTCGGTCAATTCAAGCTATGACCTTCCCGAAAAAGGATACGGTTTCTTTTCGGCGTTCTATGAAATTTTAAATCAATATAACAAACAAGGAGATGATTAACCTTGTCAACGGTTCTTCAGCAAAAATGTCCGAACTGTGGCGGTTCGGTTGAGTTTGATGTCGGCGCACAGCGCCTGAAATGTCCTTTCTGTGATGCAGAATTTGATATCAACGCATTCCAACAGCCGGAGAATAACGGTGCAGGTCAGGGAGATTCCATAAATTGGAATTCGCAGAGCAGTCAATGGGCTTTAGGTGAAACAAACGGTATGAGCGTTTACGGATGTCAATCCTGCGGCGGCGAAATTGTTGCCGATGAAAATACGGGCGCAACAAGCTGCCCCTATTGCGGCAATCAGGTCGTTATGAAAGGTCAGTTCTCGGGTGCGCTTCGTCCTGACCTTGTGATTCCGTTCAAGCTTGATAAAAAAGCGGCAAAAGAAGCTCTCAAAAAGCATTATCAGGGCAAAAAGTTTGTGCCCAAGGGATTCTTTGATGATAACAAGCTTGAAGAAATCAAAGGCGTTTATGTTCCCCATTGGCTTTTTACCTGCGATGCGGTTGCTGATGCGAGCTACAAAGCCAGAATAGTCAGAGAATGGTCAGACGAGGACTATGATTATACAGAAACATCTCATTATGATGTTTACAGAAGCTGCAACATCAGCTTTGATAATGTGCCTGTTGACGGCTCGTCAAAAATGCCTGATGACCTTATGGAATCAATCGAGCCTTTTGATATTTCGCAGGCGGTTGATTTCAACGTTGCTTATCTTGCAGGCTATCTTGCGGATAAATATGACGTTTCGGTTGATGACTGCGTTGAAAGAGCCAACGAAAGAATCAAGCAGAGTGCCGATAACGCTTTGGCTGCAACGGTTACCGGCTATGATTCATTCGATACAACTTGTGTTGAGATGAACGTTGCGTCAGGCATTTATAAATACGCTCTTTATCCTGTGTGGCTTCTTACCACTAAATGGGAGGGCAAACAGTATACGTTTGCAATGAACGGACAGACCGGTAAATTCGTAGGCAATATTCCGACAGACAAAAAGGCTGTTACAAAGGCTTCGCTGCTTCTCGGTGCAGGCATCGGTGCAGTGCTTTACGGTCTTGCCTGGCTGATTCAGTTGCTGTAAGGAGGTGCGGAAAATGACTAAAAAGATTTTTGCAATTATTGTTGCGGCTATGCTTTGCCTTTCTGTGGCGGTTTCCGCATCGGCTGATACTATGACCTATGTTTATGATCCCGATTATAATCTTACCGACTCAGAAATAGCAGAGCTTCACGGCTATGCCGAGTCTGTTGAGGAAGATTACGGCTATTCGGTTATTTTCTGTATCGTAAGCGATTGCGGAGAAATGACCTGTGCAGAATATGCCGAAGATGCCTGTATTTCGTTTACCGATGCAGAGAATGCCATTGTGTTTGTTCACAACACAGATGAAGGCGTTTATGATTATTATCTTGAAGGCGATGCGGCTGCGTTGGACGAAGCATTGATTGATATTATGTGGAATGCTTATGACGCGGATGACAGCTATTTCGGCGGATTGAGCAGCTTTTATGCAACAGCAGCAGAGGTTATTGAAAATATGCCGCCTGTTGTTGATACACAGACAGGGGACAGCGAAACTGATAATGCTGAAACCGTAACTGAAAAAGCTGATGAAACGGCTGAAAATAAAGACGATGGCAAAAAAGGCACTGTAAGTCCCATCTGGATTCCCGTTTGTCTGCTTATAGGTATGCTTATCGGATTTGTAATCATTAATTCCATTGCATCCAAAAACATAAGCGTAAAAATGCAGAAGAATGCAACTGTCTATACAAGAGAGGGCAGTATGGTTCTCACGGGCAGCGCCGATAACTTCCTTTACAGCGAGGTTGACCGCAGAGAAAAGCCCAAGAATGACGAAAAATAATCACAGAGAGGTTTTTTATGAGTTATGTTGGATTATGGAAACTGCATTCAATCGGTGTGAACAATGAAGATTTTGAAATCACTTATATGAGTGCAGAAGAATATCTTAATTCTCCGATGCCTTCTTACGTTGATAAAAACGATGAAGAAGCAGTAGAGGAAGAACTCAATGACAGAAGAAAAACCGTTTCGGTTATGCTGAAAGTCGGCGAAGACGGCTTGATTTATAATCTTATGCCGTTGCCTGCAGGCGTTACGCAGGAAGAAATTGATGCAGCTGTCAGTGCAGGTCAGGTTAATCTCGTTGACGGAATGATGGTTGGTCAGACAATGCCGTGGGAAATCAGAGACGGTGCTCTCTGGTATAACACAGGCGATGAAATTGAGGTTATGGGCGAAAAAAGAGAGTCTTGGTTCAAAGGTTCTGATGAAAACGGATATCTTAATATTATGACGTTAAGATTCGCCAAGGCAGATTAAGGAGGAATTATTATGGCACTTTTTGATATGTTTAAAAACAAAGCTGAAAATGCAATTAAGAAGGGCATTAATAACGCAACAACTCAGGGTGCAAACGCAATTACAGCGGGTATAAAGAATCTTGGAAACAAGAAAGAAAAAATTGTTTTTGCTTCTCTTCCCATAAATCTTGAAGAGTTCAAGGCGTTGCCTCAGGCGGCAATGTCAACACCTTTTGACACAGCCGCAATGACCGTTCTTGCTTTCTGTTATTATCCGCAGAACAAAGACCTTTCGTTGCAGATGCTCAATTATCTCAGAGGTCCCAGACCTTTAAGCGGGGGAGAACTGTCATTCTTTGCGGACAGATTCCGTGACGGTGATTACGTTCCCCGTTCCTATTTTGAAGGCTCAACCCCTGCAAACGATTACACTCCTGCCGAGCCTTACACAATAGTTGTCAGCGAAAGTCCATATTCATATCAGAATGAGGGTTATGCAACGCTTTATATCACATCGGGCGGTGCAGACAGCCCCAGAAGCGTTCAGATGCGCAAGGCAAAGGACGGCAAATGGTATCTCTGGGAGCAGTTTATTCTTGTCGGTATCCGTCAGCCCGAAAGCGCAAATCCCTGGGCATAATCGGAGGTAAAACAAATGGAAGCTTTTAACGGAATTCAATTTGACGGCCGTTTTCATACCGAAGTGGTGCAGGGTACATATAGACTGTTTACAGAAGTTAAATTTACAGCAACTCTCATTATTGAGATTGCGGATCCTGATAAGTTCAATACTATGTTCGGCGGTCAGCTTCCCGTTGATATTATTAAGACAGATGCTTCACGTGTTGCTGAAATGACCTTCACAAAAATGTTTGCGGAAGGCTGCTCTGTTGATGAGCTGAAATATAAGGCAGACACACAGGCTGATTTGATTTTGCAGGATTTCGCAATTGCAGGCTGGGAAGCAAGAGCAGGCATCAGAGCAACCGCAATAAATGATGTGTTTATCGAAATTGACCCCAAAACGGAAAAATTGCTTTCGACTGTTGCGACTATGAACATTACTTCTGCTCCTGTTTCTGCACCTGCACCGCAGGGTAACGCCGTCTGGCAATGTGTCTGCGGCAATAACAATTCGGGCAAGTTCTGTACCGAATGCGGAACAAAGAAGCCCGAAGATTGGGTCTGCTCCTGCGGAAACAGAAATAAAGGCAAGTTCTGCACCGAATGCGGAAAGCCTAAAAGTTAAGGTGATTTTATGAAAAAAATTATTTCGATTTTACTCGCAATGCTTATGATAATGCCGTTTGCAGTACCCTTTGCGTCTGCAGCGGATGCAATCGGAACAATAGTCGTGACAATTGATACTGCCGACCTTGGCGGCAAATCGGTTGACAGCTATGCAGATTACGTTACGCTCGGAACCGAAGGTGTAATTTTTGAGGAATCAAACGGTCCTGCCGTTGAAGCCTTCAACAAAACCACAGAAAACTATGATTCCGAATTTGAAGGCGGCAATTATTATACGTTTACTATTAAGCTTACCGAAGCACCTTATTATGCGTTGCCCGCTGCGGGATCATTTGCAGAGGTTGAGGTAAACGGCAATAAATATGCTGTATTGGTTCAGGAAAAAAACACAGTCTCCGGCACGATTTCCTTTATTTCACTTGAAATTGAGCTGTATGTCGGCGACCCGATGAAAAACCTCAAGGCGATTGATTTCCACGTTCCTGCACCTGTTGCGGGTGCTGTTCCTGCAGACCTTTCGCAGGTAACGGCAGATAATATGGGTGTAATCATTGTCGGCATTGAATGGTTCCCCGAAGACCCCGTTTTTGTTGAGGGAACGCAGTATACGTTCCAGCTTGCTCTTGAAACCGCAGAGGGTTTCACCTTTGATAAAAACATTTATCTCAGCCACGATATGGCGGATGCGGTTAAAATCGGCAGCGGAAAGAACGAGCTTAAAATGAGTTATACATTCCCTGCAACTCCCGGAAAGACCAAGATAACCGAAATCAACGCAACCGTTGTTGAACCCGTTGCGGGTGAAGCACCTTCAGACGTTGTTACAACAACGGGAACGGGCTACACCGTTGCCTTGTATGATTGGTATCACTTAAAAGATCTGATGGGAACCATTACTGAGTTTGAGGGCGGCAACACTTATTATGTACAGGTTATATTCACACCCGAAAGCGGATATGTTTTTGCGGATGATGTAACAGCTACGATCAACGGTAAAGCCGCAGACCTTTGCTTATCAAATTCAAATACGGGAGCAAAAATCTTTGACCTTGGATTCGCTCAGCTTCCCGTTCCCGAATATGACATCAGCGTCACAAACGGTACTGCTTCGGCTTCAAAGGCTGTTGCAGGCACAACCATAACTCTCACTGCCGATGCCGCTCCCGCAGGCAAGGCGTTTGATAAGTGGGTAGTATCAGGCGCAACCGTAGCTGATACATCAAAGGCAACAACAACCTTCACAATGCCCGAAAATGATGTTACCGCACAGGCAACCTATAAAAATGCTGTTTATAAAGTAACCGTAACGAACGGCAAAGCATCAGCTTCAACTGCAGTTATGGGTGACAGCATAACATTTACCGCAAATCAGATTGACGGCAAGGTTTTCAGCCATTGGGAGGTCAGCGGCGCAACCGCCTCCGATAAGAACGCAAAAGAAACAACCGTAACTGTAGGCACATCCGACGTAACAGCCGAAGCGATTTATGAGGATTGTCCCTGCAAGTGCCACAAGGGCGGTATTGCAGGCTTCTTCTATAAGATAGTTCTTTTCTTCCAGAAGCTTTTCGGCAACAATAAGGTTTGCGTTTGCGGTGCTAAGCACTGATTAAATTTTTAAGGCGGCGGAGAAATCCGCCGTCTTTTTTATGCGTCTTACTGCAACAACGTAGGGGCGACCTGCGGTCGCCCGTTTCGGCAATGGTTTTTGTTTTCGGGCGACGAAACGTCGCCCCTACGGTTTATTTGTAAAATTTCTTGAAAATAATAAAAAATTCTTTTATTTCTGCACTAAAGTACGATGTGCAGACCGAAAAAAGATGCTAAAATTTCATTGTGGCAGTGTATCTGCAAAAAATTTATTCAAAGGAGAATGATTTTTATGAAAAAGCTTTTAGCAATTCTTATGGCTCTTGCAATGCTTCTTTCATTTGCTGCCTGCGGCGGTAACGAAAATCCCGACACAACTCAGCCCACTGAAACAACAACCGAAGCTCCCGAATTTGACGAAACAACAGTAACAGACGGAAAATTCAACAAGCTCACAGTTAAGACGCCTATTGACGAGTTTACGTTTAACGAAGCCAACACCGAAGGTAATTTCCTTGCACAAACAAACATCGTTAAATGCGGTACTCTTGAAAGTGAAGAAGTTAACATCGGCCTTGCTTTTGCCGTTACTCATGCGGCTTATAAATCCGTTCACGACTACGTTACAAAGTGCTTCAGCAAAAACACAATCTTTGAGGAAGGCAAGCTCGGCGAATATACAACCTATGTTCGTCAGAACGTAACTACTGCAATGCAGATTATCGTTTGTTTTAACGACTTTGAATTTGCTATGCTTGAGTTCAAGCTTCCTGACGGTTCAAAGAAGGAAGATTATGCGGCGCTTCATGAAAGCGATCTGTTTAAGGCTGTTTATGATAACCTTGTAATCGAAGCAGGTGCAGCAGAAGAAAACCCCGTTCCCGAAAACAACGGCACAGACGAACCCGAAGCTCCTGCAAATAGTCCCATCACGTCGGAAAAAGGTTACGTAACGGTTACTCCTGCCGGCGGATTTATCTATGACGAGGCAGATTCAACAAACGGAACAATTACTTTCAAGAACACAGCTCTCGGTGCAAATGCCGCTGTTTATGTTTATGACGATCAGAGCATGGAATACGAAGTTCAGAAAAGGCAATTCGGCTATGCATATCCCAACAAGGAATACACATCTGTAACAATCGGTGCAAACACATATGATGCTATCGAATCCAACACAGGTATCACATATCTTGTGGCAAATACCTCAACCGGTAACGCTATGTACGTTATGGTCTGGAATTGCACGGTTGAAGATGCAACACCCCTTATTGAAACAATCGTAATCAAATAAAATTATTATACGGAGTGGCCGTTTTCGGCGGTCACTCCGTTCATTAATCAAAGGTGATTTTATGAAAAAAATCCTATCTTTTATTTTAGTTTTTTCTCTGATTTTCTGCTTTGCTTCGTGTGTAAAGGATAATCCCGAAAATCCCGTAAATGAATCAACAACAAATGTAGAAGAAACAGGCAACAACACGTCGTCCGAAACGAAAAATGCCGTGGAGTTTCTTTCCGTTTATACGGAAAAAGCCTATGAGTATGAAACATACACTGAAGATTATTACTATCTGACAGAGGTAAACTATCAGAAATTGCATCTTTCAGAAGAAAATGAAAAAGAATATCCCCGCCTTGCAAAAGCTCTTGATTCTCTTAATGCTGAAAAAACAGAGTTCTATAAGGATAAGGCAAAAGAACTTGATGAGTACGCATCGGAACAGCTCAATTATTATTATGAAGACGGCGAACAGCCCGCGGTTTACACCGCAAACAACAAATATCTTCTTCAAAGAGCAGATAATGTTGTTCTGAGCGTCAGAAGCGATGCCGATGAGTATTCGGGCGGTGCACATCCTAATTACGGCTATGGCGGATATAACTTCGATACTGCAACAGGTAAAGAGCTTCTTATAACCGACGTTATGACCGACATTTCATCTCTTCCCGCAATTCTTTCGGAAAAGATAAATTCAAAAGATGAATTTGCAGACGGATTTTTCGCCTCGCTTGAAGAAACCCTTTCGGAATACACAGCAGAACAGTTTAACTGGACAATCGGTTATCAGGGTGTAACTTTCTGTTTCAGTCCCTATGAAATCGCATCCTTTGCCGCAGGTCTTATTACCGCAACGGTTTATTTTGACGAATATCCCGAGCTTTTCAACAAGAAATATACGGTTGCCCCCGAATCCTATGCCGTAACACTTTCCGAATGGAACGACGTTGAGTTTGATATGAATCCGTCTGACGGTAAAAAAGATACAATCTGCGTCGGTCTTTCATATTACACGGAAGAAGGCTCATACAAAGATATCAGCATTAATCTCAACGGTAACGAATTCACGGTTGAAGATGTTTATGCATTCAGCGCCGAATATTATCTTGTCAATTCAAACGGCAGATATTTCGTTTATCTTGTGCCCCACGGCTATAACGATTACACAAACATTCTCGTTTATGACCTTAACGGCAATGAGATAAAAGAAGCGGGTGAAATTGACAGAACTGCTTTCGACAGTCTGGTCTGGCAGGATGAAAACGAAGATACCCATCAGGCAAAGCATCTTTTCAATAATCCCACACAGTTTGTTCTTGAAACAACCTTTGATATTCTCGGAACATATGCTGCCGATAAAACCTACACCGTGAATTCCGAAACGGGTATGCTCGAATCAACCGATGAATTCTATACCATAGACAAAAGCTTCCCGTTCGTTCTTACGTCAAAAGAAGCTTTCAACGTTAAAATTCTTCCTGATATGAAAACCGAACTTGTTAAAGCAGGTTCAGAGTTCACCCTTCTGCGTACAGACGGCAAAACCTTTGTTGACGCAAAGCTCGGTGACGGCAGAGAATGCAGGATTTATGTTGAGAGAAACAGAGCGGATTATCAGCTATGTATCAACGGCATTCCCGAATATGAGCTTTTTGAAGAGATTTATTACGCAGGATAAAAAGGAGATAATTTAAGATGATTAAAAAAATAACGGCAATTATGCTCGCTCTCATTACTGTTTTTGTAATGATGAGCATTTCAATGACTTCGGCATCAGCCGCAACAAAGGTTATTGAAATCAGCAAGTTCCCCTCAATCTATTACGGCGAAGAACTCAACAACTCAAATCTTAACTCTTGTTTCCCTTCGCTTGACTACAATCAGCCGCCTTATTATTCGGAAATCATGTCAACACAGGTTCCAAATTGCGGTGGCGAGATAGCTGACCCGCAAAAGGAATATTATGTGCTCACAACATTCTATATCGGCGGCTATGAACTTCCCACAGCTGATGAGTTCAAGGTTGTATATGACGGAAAAGAAATTCCGCATTATAATTTCAATTCTTATAAGCCCAGTGACAGTGCATATTTTCTTTATAAACATGGCAGTAACGGCAAAGCAATGTGCATTATAAGAATCAAACTCGGTGATTCTGAAACTCTCGGCACCGGTGTTACCGTTGAAAACGGCAAGGCTTCTGCTTCAAGTGCGGTTATCGGCAACGTTGTAACAATCACGGCAGATCAGATTGACGGCAAGGTTTTTTATTGTTGGAATATTACAGGCGCAACCCCCGAAGATTATTATGACTCCGAAACAACGTTCACAATGGGAGTTTTCAATGTTTCTGCAGAAGCGGTTTACAAAGATTGTGAATGCAAATGCCATCAGGGCGGTATTGCAGGCTTCTTCTATAAGATTGTTCTATTCTTCCAGAAACTTTTCGGTCAGAACAAAGTCTGCGCTTGCGGTATGAATCACTAATTGGATAAATCATTTTGACGGCAGAGAAATCTGCCGTCTTTTTTAAAAAATTCAAAAAGCATGATGAAAAACCGAAAATATATGATATAATGATATTTGTAAAAAAATCGGCAAACGGATGTGATGTTATGAAAGATTTCAGCAAAGTAAAGTTCAAATGGACCTTCCGTGATTATCAGCAGGCAGTGCTTGATAATTCGCAGAAGCATCTGAAAGACAAAAGAATACATATCGTTGCCGCACCCGGCAGCGGTAAAACCATTCTCGGTCTTGAGCTTGTTCGCAGACAGAATGCGCCTGCGCTCGTTATGTCGCCGTCTGTCACAATCCGTCAGCAGTGGGGCGAAAGATTTGTCGAGGCTTATCTGCCCGAAACGGAAAATCCCGATGAATATATTTCATATTCGCTCACAAATCCGAAACTGATAACGTCAATTACGTATCAGGCGCTTCACGCTGCTTTCACAAAATCAGTTATGGATTCCGAAGCGGATGAAGATGAATTTGAAGCCGAAGAAACGCAGGATTTCAGCAATTTCGATTTGCTTTCCGAAATCAGAAAGGCAGACATAAAAACAATCTGCCTTGACGAGGCACATCACCTCAAAAGCGAATGGCAGAAGGCTCTTGAAAAGTTTGTTGCAATGCTTGGAGAAGGCGTAACAATCATCGCACTCACCGCAACTCCGCCCTATGACAGCACACCTGCCGAATGGAACAGATATCAGACTCTCTGTGGCGATATTGACGAAGAAATTTTCGTACCGCAGCTTGTTATGCAGAAAACTCTCTGCCCCCATCAAGACTACATTTATTTCAGCTATCCGACAGCGGAAGAATCGCAGATTCTTGCAAATTACAAGGCAAAAGCAACGGCTGTTACCGATGAAATAATCAGAAGCGGTCTGCTTTCAAAGGCTCTGCAGGTTTCAAATGCGGCAGGTAACGAAGAAATACTCTATGATAACCTTGCAGGCTTCAAATCGCTTGTCTGCGTTGCAAAACAAGGAAATGCCAATATCTCAAAAAGCCTTGAAGAAAAGGTTTTTGAGGGCAGAAAAGCCCCCGTTTATTCAATTGCCGAAGCAGAAAAAGCATTTCAGTTTATCATTGATAAGCCCGATGTTTTTACGGAAGACATCAGCGAAGAATTAAAGGCAATTCTCTCAAAAGAAGCTCTTATCGAAAAAAGAAAAGTCAGACTTGCATCGAGCGATAAAATAAATAAAATGCTCGTTTCCTCAACGGGTAAACTCGGAAGCATAAATAAAATCGTTGCAAGTGAATATCAGAATCTTGGCGACTCTCTGCGTATGCTCATTCTCACCGACTACATCAAAAAGGATATGTTGAAATTAGTCGGCACAGACGAAGAAATCCACGCTCTCGGCACTGTGCCTGTATTTGAATCAATACGCAGAACAAACCCCGATGCAAAGGTTGCGGTGCTTTCGGGTACGCTTGTTATTCTGCCCGATTCAGCTGTTGAAACTGCGCAGGAAATCGCGTATAACGAAGGTGTGCCTTGCAGAATAAAGAAGCTTGAAAACACAAATCACACCGAGATTATTTTCAGCGGCTCAAACAAAAATAAGGTCAGCATTATAACAAAAGCATTTCAGCTTGGCGTTATCAACGTGCTTATCGGAACAAAATCCCTGCTCGGCGAAGGTTGGGATTCACCGAATATCAATTCACTCATTCTTGCAAGCTTTGTGGGCAGTTTTATGCTCTCAAATCAGATGCGAGGCAGAGCAATCCGAATTGACAAAAAGAATCCCGAAAAGGTGTCGAATATCTGGCATCTCGTGACGGTTGAGCCTGATTCAGAAGACGAAATCATAAGCGACGATTTTGAAACGATGAAACGCCGTTTTGCCTGCTTCCAGGCACCCGCATATAACAGCGACGTTATCGAAAGCGGAACGGACAGAATCGATATTCTCAAAGCACCCTATGATGCAAACGGTCTTGAAAGCATCAATAATCAGATGCTCTCGCTTGCCGCCTCAAGAAACGTTATGGCAGGCAGATGGAATGCCGCCGTCAAGGGTAAGGCAAGACCCGAGATTGAAGAAGTCAGCGAAATTCCTGCAGAGGTTCAGCCTGCAAGTGCAGTGCATAAAAACAAGATTTATGCAATCGTTCTTGCAGTTATGATTGTCCTTGCAATAATCATAATCGCAACGTCAGGTTTCTTCGGCGGACTTATCGGATTCATCATTGCGGCAATATCTTCCGTATTGCTTATCAAATCCGCATCGGTTGTTATGAAGAATTCTTCGCCCGAAAAAACCGTTTCAAATATTTCGAACGCGATTCTCCGTACTCTCAAAGAAATCGGCGAAATCGAGAGCAGGGGAGCAACGGTTTCTGTTAAGAAATCCGAAAAGAAGAACACCGTCAACTGTTCTCTTTCAAAGGCAACTGTCAGAGAAAAGAATGTTTTTGCAAAGGCGGTTCAAGAACTTCTTTCACCTATTGACGACCCGAGATATCTTCTCATCGGCACAAAGGGTATCTCAAAACTCACAAGCAGAAACTATGTTCAGAGCTATGCCTGCCCGTCGGTTATTGCTGTCAATAAAGAAACTGCGGAAATTCTTGCAAAGAATCTCAAATCCGCAGGCGGAAAGTTTGAACTCGTTTTCACAAGAAACGAAAACGGCAGAAAAGAGCTTTTCAAATGCCGTAAGTATTCTTATATCAATGCAAACAGCAAACTTGTCAAAAATAAAAAGATTGTTAAGTGATTTGTATTAAAACAAGTCTGTTTGATGTTGAGCGGATAACATATAAATAAAGATGAACAACTATAAAGCCCGGAATGCATCAGCACTCCGGGCTTTTGGATTATCCGAATATTTTTAAAATCAGAGCAACTATTTTGCCGATTGTGTTGTTGATAATTACGTTGTAGGTCCAGGGCGAAATGAAATCAATCGGACCGAATCCGCCTTTTTCTCCGGTAAGGTCTGTATATGTTTTTTCGTAAATTTCAGGATTTCTCGGGTCATCTTCATCAACAACAATCATTTTAACGTGTCTTGTTGAACCGCCCATTCCGTAAGCCTTCCAGCCGAAGGATGCGTTATAGCCGAGAATGATTCCGTCATCTGTTTTTCCGTAGAAACTGTTGGTATGGTCGTGACCGAAGAATGCCGCAACAACGTCACCTTTCTCAACCCAGCTTTCATACTGCCTGTTGGTTTCGTCACCTGTAGGATTCGGGTATTCATAGAAGTTGCCGCCCATATGTTTGTCGGGGTCAACGATTTTGTATCCGTCGGGGGTGAACGTTGCGTTTTCGGTTCCGAACGGAACTTCTTTCAAAATTGAATTAATCTGTCTTACGGGTATATGTTCAAACACGTAAGACGGAACAGGAACTCCGCCGTTAAGTGCTTTGAGCTCATCGCTCTTTGATTCATACCACTTGATTTGTTCTTCGCTTACACCGTCATAATCGCCGTTCTCGTCTTTTGAGTGAGTGTCCATAAGATAAACGTTAAAAACTATTTTTCCGTTATCCGAATAAACGGGAAGGTTGTATGTGCCTGCATCACATCCGTCGGTAGCAACACAATAGTCAAAAGTTTCTCTGCAGTAACCCATCAGCTCATCTGCCGATATGCCGTACTGTGTATCGTGGTTTCCGAATGTAAGGGCAAACGGAACTTTTGCATTCTCAACGACCTGAAATATACCGTGCATTGATTCAAAAAGGGTTTCTTTTGTGGGATTGAGAAATCTTTCGTAGAAGATATCGCCGTTAAAAATGATAAGATCAGGCTTTTCGCTTTCAATGGCAGCTTTAAGACCTTTTATCAATCGCTTGTCCGTTGTGGCGTCGTCGTGGGTATCGTTGACAAGCATAATTCTGAATTCGCCGCTTTCGTTGAATTTGAGAGAAGATGAATCTTCGGCATTTGCGACAAAAATGAAGCTGAAAATCATTGCGAGTGATATTGCCAGAGAGATAATTCTTTTTGTCATTATTATTTTCCTTCCTTGATTTTAATGTTCTAATCTTAACACAAGAAAAGCAATGTTTCAATACCAACAGAGTTATAACGGCGCATTTTACGGTTTGACAACAAAACCCTGATATGTTATAAAGATACTGTAAGGAGATGTGCGCAATGAATGAATTCTTAATGCTTATTATAAAAAAATTCACAGCGATTGTGCTGGCGTTTCTGAACGTTTTCGGCGGTCTTTTCGGCACAGAGAAAACTGTTGAAAAAGAAGTGCCCGTAAACGGTTCTCTCTCCTGCGCCGACAGTTTGGGCAGAAATGTTGTTTCTGCAGGCGAAAGTGAGAAACTGGTCGGCGTTTTTTATTTTCTCTGGCAGGGTCAGCACGGCAAGGATTATCTTTATGATAACTCAAAAATCGTTGCCGCAAACCCCGACGCAATCAAGTCCGAAGAGGATTGGATAGCTTCGGGCGGAGGTCAGGTTAATGACTTTCATTTCTGGGGTGAACCTCTTTTCGGCTATTATACGTCGGACGATGAATGGGTGTTCCGCAAGCACGTTCAGATGCTCACGGATGCGGCGGTTGATTTTATCGTAATAGACACAACAAACGCTCATACATATTCCGAAAGCGCCAAAAAGCTTATTAAAGTCTGGTATGAATATCTGCTTGAGGGTTGGAACGTTCCGCAGATAGCATTTTATACAAACTCATATTCGGGCGACACGATGAACCGTATTTATGACGAACTGTATAACGATTCTCAGCTTAAAGCGGCATATCCCCGACTTGACGAACTCTGGTTCAAACTGGACGGCAAGCCCATGATAGTCGGCGACCCGAATGACGGTGTGCTGCGCAGTGACGTTAAAGATTATTTCAGAATCAAGGTGAGCCAGTGGCCGACGGTTGGCAAGAAAAAGGACGGTTTTCCGTGGATGGAGTTTGACCGTTCGCTGACCCGAAAGGCGGTATATAACTACGGCGGAACAAAAATAATGAACGTTTCTGTTGCTCAGCATTCGGACACCTGCGCTTTCAGCAACTCCGCCTGGTACGGTTCTGAAGACAGAACACGCTCGTGGCACGATGGGGCGAACGATACCTCTGACGGAGCAATTCTGCAGGGTTATAATTTTGCCGAGCAATGGGAATATGCAATCAGAATGAATCCCGACATCATTTTTGTAACAGGCTTCAATGAATGGGTTGCGCAGCGTCAGCCTGCTCAGGAGGGCAGACCCATAGTTTTTGTTGACTGCGCTGACGAAAACTCTTCCCGTGACGTTGAGCCGTCTGCAGGAATACTGGGTGATAATTATTATTTGCAGATGGTGAATTATATTGCCGAATTCAAGAAAACCACCGCGAAAGTCAGCCGCGGCAACGGCGTTGCGATTGATATTGACGGCGGCTTTGAACAGTGGAATAACCCGGCGATAACGGCGGTTTATAAAGATTACCGCAACGATACTGCGGACAGAAACTGCGAAGGCTTCGGCTCAATTGTTTATACGGATTATTCGGGCAGAAACGACATTGTCAACATGAAGGTCACGGAAGACGAAGGCGGTTATTATTTCTACGTTGATACTGCCGAAAATCTTACTCCGTCCGACGGCGGTGCGTGGATGACCTTGTTTATCAATGAAGGTCTTGCCATAAACAGAACTGCTCCCGAAAACGGGAAAACGGCAGTTGAAAAGATTGGTGAAAACGGTTGTGAAAAAGTCGGCGAAGCAGAAATACGTTTTGACGGCAACAAGCTTATGATTAAAGTTCCCAAAAACCTTGTTGATTCAGAAAACGGTATCCGTTTCAAGTGGGCGGATAATTACACTGACGGCGACGTTTATTCGTTCTATACTAAAGGTGATGCCGCTCCGTACGGACGCCTTTGCTATAATTACTGATTTGTTCGAAAAATAAAAAATACAAAATTTTAATATCGGAGTGATTGGTATGGCAGTGATTAAAGTGGCGGTTTCGTTTATTTTAATGATGGTCTCTATTCTTTTTAACACAATTGATTCAGCTTTGATTCTGAAAGCTCCCGAACCCAAAACGGAGCAGGAGCTTGTTGAAATGAACGGGAAATTTGATGAGTATGCCCTTGCGGATGAGATAGCCGTTGTAAAATCGTCATCTCTTTCAACGGCGCAGCTTCATTCCGTTATTGCTTTGCAGGGCATTGTGTCAAGAGATAAACCTCAGATTTTTATTGATTTCGGGCGTGCGTCAAACGGCTATGCTCTTGCTGAGCTTGAAAAAGCCGGTCATACGCTTGTTTATAACGATGAAGAGGGCAAACCCTGGAAATTTGACACACTTGCTGAAAAATTCAAGTCTTATATTGCCGACAGCGGATACATACTTTATGCAACGTGTGAGGATCACGGTCAGCTTAATACTGCAACCAACCTTGCAACAATCAACGGCTGGCTTCCCGTTTCGGCAGAGCTTGAAGAAACGGTTGTTGAGCTTGGTTTTGAAAAGCGCGCGGATATCAGCGGCGACACAATCGACCTTGCTTATATGAAAAAATTCTACCGTGAAAACAAAGAGCATTTTCGTAACGACTGCCTTGTTCACTTGTATTACTATGCTAACGGAATGCGTGATTTTGCAATTCAGCAAAACATTTTCATTATGTACGTTGAGGACAGCGATTATGAGGGCAGACTTTTCCGTGACAGCGTGATGAGAGACCTCAGACCCTCGTCAATAATTTTCGGTTGGTGTCAGTATGAGGTGAAATTTACGGAATCTGCTTCGCGTTTCGGTCATTGCGTCATTCCGTCCGACCATTCAAATAACCTCAGCCTTCTTGCTTCGTTTGATGTAACTGATGAGAAATTTGAAGCACCGTATTCGGGCGAAGTTGAGCTTGACCCCGATAAACATTACGTGGCGATTGTT
The DNA here is from genome assembly GCA_017938985.1 of Clostridia bacterium. Classification (GTDB taxonomy): domain Bacteria; phylum Bacillota; class Clostridia; order Oscillospirales; family Acutalibacteraceae; genus CAG-177. The sequence continues at coordinate 3,049 of JAGBAK010000081.1, read as the reverse complement.
TACAGCGACGGCGACAATGCCCAGTGGATTCAGAACGGCTTCAGCGAATATCACACCTGGCAGAGCTACGGCATTGACGTGCCTGTAAGCTGGACTTTCCCTCCGCTTCTTTCGGATATTTCCGACGTTGACGTTAAAAGAACTCTTGAGGTGTCAGGCAACGCAACGTTTATTACCGGACCTACAGGCGGCGGATATGCAAGAATCAGCAAAATGAGTTCTGAAGAACTTGAAGCCTTTTCGGACTATACAGCTTCGGTTATGCTTGAATCAGGTCTCGGAATTATGACCTTGCTTGATGAAATCAAAGGCGTTAATTTCGATGCGGATATGCAAAAAAGGCTTGCCTATTTTTCAAGATACGATAATATCGGCGGCGGAATACTTCAGCTTGACCCCGACAGATACTCGGGCGGTGACGGCAGGGTGTATTTTTCAAATGATAAGCCGTTTGTAAGCGTCGGTTTCAGTCTCTGGCATCCAAGCGGTGACGCAAACGAAGTTAACAACGAATGGCTTGCAGAGCAGGCGAAAATTATAAACGCAAAGCCTGCCGATATATCAACAATCAACGGCTATACGGTAATAAACGTTCATCCCTGGACCGTCGGTCCCGATGACCTTGCGTATTTTGTCAGTCAGCTTGATGACGGCGTTGAGGTTGTCGGTATTGATGAATTGCTGGCTGCTGTTGAGCAGAATATTCCGCATAAATTTGCAAAACCCGATTAAATATATGCATTGAAAGACAAGTCGCAAGGCTTGTCTTTTTTTACGGTTTGAAATCGTTTTGTTCGATTATGCACAGAATCAGCACAAAAGTGCAAACAACAGGCAAATATATCTTGATAAAATGTAATAAAAGTGCTATAATAATGTATCTTAATTTATATTAATATAATTTGCGATAGACAGAAAGGGAGAACAGTATGAAAAAATTCAAAAAACTGCCGTCGCTTCTGATTGCGTTAACAATAGTTTTGTCAATTATTCCGCTTGGTGCAATTTCGGCAAGTGCGGGTTCGGATAATTCATGCGGCGAAAATGCGTTCTGGTCGCTTGATGCAAGCGGCCTGCTTGAAATTACAGGTACAGGCGATATTGCCGATTTCACGGCTTCGGGCGCTCCCTGGTACAGCGAGCGCGATTCTGTTAAAACGGTCAGTATTGCAGACGGCATAACGTCTGTCGGCAACAACGCTTTTTATGATTGCTCAAACCTTGCCGCGGTAACTCTTCCCGACGGTGTGTCCGAAATCGGCAGCGGCGCTTTCCGTGACTGCGAAAAGCTTGAAGCAATTGCCTTTCCTGCTGAACTCAAAATAATCGGCAGCCGTGCGTTTTATTACAGCGGTCTCAAAAACATTGTTATTCCTGCGTCGGTAACTTCAATCGGTGCGGATGCCTTTGGCTGGTGTTCGCAGCTTACGGACATTGACGTTGATTCCCTTAACGCAAATTATTCAGCCGACGAAAACGGTGTTCTTTTCAACAAGGCGAAAACAGAACTTATCAAGTATCCGAGCGGCAACGTAAGCGATAGTTACGATATTCCCGAAACCGTTCAGACCGTTGCAGGATATGCATTTGAAAACTGTGCTGATCTCAGAACCGTTTATATCCCCGAAAGCGTTGCTTCGCTTGACGGTGCGTTCTTTAACTGCGGTCTTGAAAACGTTGTTGTTTCAGAAAACAGTGCGGATTATTCAAACGATGCAGACGGCGCGCTCCTCAATAAAAATCAGACACAGCTTATTTTCTATCCTGCAGGCAACACCGCAGAAGAATACATAATTCCCTCAACCGTAACTGAAATTGATGCAGATGCATTTTACAACGCCGATAATCTTAAGGGCGTTGCCGTGCCCGACGGAGTCAAGGCTGTTGCAGACGGCACGTTCTTTATGTGTGCCGCCCTTGAATACGTTCATATTCCTGCTTCTGTTGAAGCGATAGGTGAGAGTGCCGTTGCGGACGGTGCATATATCTGCTCCGCAACAGAAAACTGCTATGCAAAAACTTATGCAGATGCAAACGGCATTGAATTCAGACTTTGTGCCGAGCATACCGCAGAGCGTGAGATTCTTGCTTACGGTAACTGTGAAAGCAACGTGCGCTGGGTTCTTTATGCAGACGGCGAGCTTGTGATTCTTGGCAAAGGTGCAATGCCTGATTTTGAAGAGGGCAAAGCTCCCTGGGCAGATTATCTTGACGAAATAAAGAAAGCAACCGTAACCTACGGTATAACAAATATTTCCGCAAATGCACTCCACGGCTGTGAAAATCTTACCGAGGTCAATTCGGCAGAGAGCGTTACAAGCTACGGCGACGCTGCTTTCAAAAACTGTGCATCACTTGCAGAAACCGAAATTTCTGAAAACGTAAAATCAATCGGCAGCGAAGCTTTTGCAGGCACTGCTCTCGGATATATTCATATTCCGCCAACCGTAACTGAAATCGGCGCAAATCTTCTTGACTCGGGTGCGGCTTATATCTGCTCCGACAGCGAAGATGGCTATATAAAGGAATATGCACAGGCAAACGGCTACGAATTCAGATATTGCGGCAATCAGGCTGTTACGGGTGTTGAGTTAAACGAAACAGAAATCGAAATCGTTAAAAAGAATACTTATCAGTTAACCGCAACCGTTTTGCCCGAAAACGCAACAGATAAATCCGTCAGCTGGAAATCGGATAATTCCGTGGTTGCAAAGGTTGACGAAAACGGTCTTGTAACCGCAGTTAACGTTGGCGAAACAACAATCACCGTTGAAACGGCAGACGGCGGCTTTGCCGCAACCTGCAAGGTAACGGTTACGCCTGCAGAATTCAGCATCAGCTGGATTTCGGACGGCGTTGCAAACGTTGTTTACGTTAAGGAAGGTACAGAAATAACCGCACCTGCCGACCCTGTTAAAACGGGTTACACCTTTGTTGAATGGGTGCCCTCAATTCCCGAGGTTATGCCTGCCGAAAATCTTGAGTTTGTTGCTCTGAACTGCCGCCCGGAGCGGTTGATCTTCCTTTGCTGCGCTGTATCCGGCTTTGC
>JAGBAK010000080.1 GCA_017938985.1 Clostridia bacterium | reverse complement strand
TGCTCCCGTTACCACCGCAACCTTTCCTGTCAAATCTGTATTTAAAACATTTTTCTGCATTATTTATTCTCCTTTCCTGCCTTTTCACAGGCTTCAAAAAGTCCGTTAATATATGTGGCACCCAGCGCTCTGTCATAAAGACCGTAGCCTGGCTTGCCGGTTTCACCCCAAATCATTCTGCCGTGGTCGGGACGAACGTAACCGTCAAAGCCAGTATCAACTAAAGCCTTTACTATTTCATACATATCAAGGCTACCATTATCCGAAAGATGTCCGCATTCCTCAAAGCTTCCGTCCTCCAAAAGCTTCACCTGACGGATATGCATAAAGGCTATTCTATCCATACCGCTGTATTTACGCACCATTTTCGGAATATCGTTAAACGCCGCGCTCCCGAGACTTCCCGTGCAGAAACAAAGGCTGTTTGCAGGGCTGTCAACAATTGCAAGCATTCTGTCAAGGTTTTCTTCGCAGGTAATTATTCTGGGCAGACCGAAAATGGGATAAGGCGGGTCATCGGGATGGATTGCCATTCTTACGCCGCATTCCTCTGCAACGGGCACAACCGCCCTGAGGAATTTTTCAAGGTTTATCCAAAGACCTTCTTCGCCGATTTCGCCGTAAGCGGAAATAAGCTCTCTGACTTCTTCCTGTGTATAGCTTGAATCCCAGCCGGGAAGATGAATGTCGTCTTTAAGAGGGTCAAGACCCTTCATCTGCTCCCAATACATAACAAGGCTCGTTGAGCCGTCGGGAGCTTTTTTGTCAAGCTGGGTGCGTGTCCAGTCAAAAACAGGCATAAAGTTATAAGTTACGCACTTAACGCCGTACTTTGCACAACGGCGGATATTTTCGCAGTAAACGTCAATAAGGTGTTCAACATTGCCCCTGCCGAGCTTTATATCCTCGTGTACGGGAATGGACTCAACAACGTCAAAAACAAGTCCGTTTTCTTCGCACTGCTGCTTCATTTTTGCAATGCTTTCTTCAGGCCAGACTTCACCCGGTTTTACGTCGTAAACCGCACTGACGATGCTGTGCATATTGGGAATCTGACGAATATACTCAAGCGAAATCGGATCTGATTCGCCGTACCAGCGGAAAGACATTTTCATATGATTAGCCTCCTTTATAAGAAACAATAAGGAATAACTCCAATTTTCACAGAATAATTATATCACGAGTTTTTTACAATAGCAATGAATTATTTTAAAGATAAACGGTAAAATTTTAATACACTTTTCTAAAATTATTGATTTTTATTCTGATAATGCTATAATGATAACATAAACTTCAAGGAGGTCACAGTTATGTTTGATTTTCAGAACCCCGAATATATCAAGCTCAAGTCGACAAAAGACAGGTTTGAAAAAGAGCTTGATCCCATTCTCATCCACGGCGAAGAGGTAATTGATTGCTACAAGTCAGTCCGTGACGGCGTTATTTTTACAAACAAAAGAATCATCGTTATCAGCGTTGAAGGCGTAACCGGCAAAAAGAAGGATATCACGTCTTTCCCCTATTCAAAAATCCAGTCCTTCTCGGTTGAAACCTCGGGCGTTTTTGACATCGACAGTGAGCTTGAACTCTGGCTGAGCGGCATGGGAAAAGCCCGTTTTGAATTCACGGGCGGCACAAACGTTTATGACGTTTGCAGACTCATCAGCAATTTTGTTCTTTAATTAAGAAAATGAAAATCGGTTTTACTTCAAACTCATTCAGACAGATAAAATCGCTGAATAAAATTGTTGAAATAGCCGTCGATTCAGGTGCAGAATGCATTGAATGGAGCGGCGACGTTCACGTTAAAAGCGTTGCAGATGCCGAAATTGCAAAAAACTTATGCCATAAAGCAGGCGTTAAGATATGCTCCTACGGCAGCTATTACAGGGTCGGCAGCAAAAACGCCGCAGAGTGGCAGAGCGTGTGCAAAATCGCAAGCGCTCTCGGTGCCGCTGCAATAAGGGTATGGCTCGGCAAAGCAGACAGCCAAAAAACAGACGCCGAAACCTATACGGATTTGCTTGAAGATATAAAAGCAATATGTGCAGCTGCCGAAAAATACGGCTTGATTGTATGCCCTGAATGCCACGATAACACCTACAACAACAACACAGATGCGTTTTTGAAAATCCGTGAAGACACAGGCTCAGAAAATTTCAGAACATACTTTCAGTCACGCTATCGCCGCAAGGAATATGACCTTGACCGCATAGAGCGCACAATTCCGTATATCGAGAACGTTCACGTTTCGTTTTTTGATATGCGCAGAGAACAGTTTCCGAAGTACGATTCCGGATATATGAACACAATTCTTGAAAAGCTTCTGTCACTCGGATTCAGCGGTGCGCTGCTTGTTGAATTTACTTACCCCGGATTCAAAAGAGGTCTGTCCTGCGCAATGAAAAGAGATATAGCAAAGCTTAAAACAATAGCTGATAAATAAGCAAAACGGCTTGCATTGGTTTTCGCACCTTTGCAAGCCGTTCTTTTTAATCATTTATTTCTGTCATCTGATGTATGTCAACCTTTGGCACAACAAACGTTGCAATGCCGTCAGCATAGTCAAAATCAAGCGCTTCACCCGTGGGTACAAGTCTGATTGCTGATGGCTTTGCAGCACATCTGACACCGCATTTTACGTTATAAAGCGGAACCGTATCCTCAATAACTTCGGTGTTTCTGCCCCTGTTGGTTGTGTGGGCAAAAAGAAGATGAACAATGCTTCGTTTCTCCTCTTTCTGTCTTGTAAGGGTAACAACTGCCTTGTCGGGAATATCTGCATAAACGGTTTTTTCATCGCCGAGCATCTTATTGAGAACGCAGGTAAACAGCTCCTTGAAGCACAGATGACCGTGTTTTGCATAAGCCGTAAAAATATCCCAGCCGATGTAAGCAACGTTTCCATTTATTGCCGCACCCGCAAATGACTGAGTTGGGTCATTGGGTGTGTGTGCATGGGAACAAAAATGCTCTGCAGTTCTGTTGAAATAGGGATTCTGCATTTCGGCAACAACCTCACAGTCTGCTGCCTCAAAGCTGTTAAAATTGCAGAGCATAACGTATTCGGTTACACCGTTTGCAGTTTCATAGCAAGGTACAAGGTAGGTAGGACTGAGTTCATTTTTACCTTTATATTCAGCTCCGATATCAAGGAAGAATTTGCCGTCTTTAATAAGAGCATCGCCGCTTGCAATGACCTTGCCGCCGCCTGCAGCGTAAGCCTTTATTTTTTGAACAAGTGCTTCATCTTTCAGCTCAACGTCGGGCAGAACAAGCATTTTGTAACCCGAAAAATCCGTTGTTGCATCAACGAAATTATAAAGGCAGCCGTTTTCAAGCAGCATTCTGTTTGCGCCTATATCCGCCATTGCATCACGGTTGCCCGTAACGGCTTCTTCGCTTAAAACAGCGATATCCGCAACGTTTACCGCACCGTTCAGCCACGGTTCTTTTTCTTCAATCAGCGAATAAGCCTTGCCGATAAGGTTATAAGTTGCCGGATTCATTTCGCCGAGCGGATGCATCTGGTCACCGATTGAGCAGCCTGCACCGTTGGCAACACTTAAAGAGGTTTCATATATAAGAGCATTCGGGTGCTTGAAGCCGCCGAATTCACCCCAGCTGTGGTGGAATTTACCTGTCATACCGAGAAATTCGGTATTCCCGAGAGTGCGCACGTAAGCGGCAGAAAGCGGAAAATGGTCGTAACCCCAACCGCCTGTGGGCAAGCTTTCGAGTTCAAGGTGAGTGTTGCTTTCAATAAAGCCGTAATCGCCCTTGGGAATGTGACCGCTGTTATGGAATATTGTTGCGGTGTCGCTGTATTTTCTGACAGCGGCATTCGTTTTTTCAATATATTTATTGAGAGTCATAACCGCAAACTTCCGGCGGTCAGTTTCGTCATTGATATCAAGACCCAGCTTTTTCATATCCGCAACACAGGTGTCGCAATAGCAAACCTTGGGAGAAATGATGTCAAGAAAAATTCCGCAGGGATTATATTTCTGCATAACTTCTTCAATCTGTTCGCAAAGCACGTCAAGATAACCCGTATTGAAGCAAAGCAGATGAAAATGAACCTCGTTTGCATATTCCTCGCATTCCGATTTATCGGGTGAATGTTTATAATGCCACTCAGGATGTTTAACGTAATCCTTTTCATCAAAACCTGCTGAAATATAAACGGGGGCGTTGACATTGATCTCTTTGCACGCTTCAAGCTGTGCGCCGAGCAGGTCAAAATCAAGCTCGGGGTGCATTATATTAGCCTCGGTGGGGTGATATGACCAGCCGTGGTGGCATTTTGAAAAAACGGTGATTGAGTCAACGTGACCTGCCTTCAACGCCGCCTGAAACTGTTCTTTTGAAAAGTTTTTGCCAACCGGAAGAGTGCCGTTTGTATGAAAATCAAGATGTACCTGTCTTTTACGCATTGTTTTTCTCCTTTAGGTTATGCGGATAATTTCTCAGCAAATTCCTGTTCTTCTTTTTTGCCGATGTTATAGATAAACTTCATTGCAAGGAACGCGATAAGCGAACCAACGGCAAGGACGATGAAATAAAGCGACTTGACGTCTTTGCCGAAATCTGCAGGCTGAACGGCACCTTCACCCTCAACAAAACCGATTGCCGAAAGACCGAGAGCAACAACAGCCTGACCGATTCCTTGTGCAAGCTTACGGAAAAATGAATAGATGGCATAGAGCGAACCTTCTTCACTCTTGCCCGTTTTTCTGTAGCTGACCTCAATACAATCCGCAACAATTGCCCAAACGGAAATCTGGAAAACCGCATTGCCGAGGTTAAGTCCCATAAGGCAAACAATATAAACAATCATACCTTTCATATCGGGTGTGATGGGAGCAACAAGCGAAACAAGACCTGAGACCGCACCGATAAACATTGTTGAAACAATAACGCTCTTTTTACCGAACTTTTTGGTAAGAGGTCCTACCAGAATCATAAACAGCACCATAGGTGCATAGCTGCCGACCATAGCAACGGCAATTTTATCGGTGTCCTTGAAGAAATACTGAAAAACCATATTGTTGAGCGCCATTGTGGAGTTAAAAAGAGCAACCGAAGCTACGCTTGCAACCGTTGCGCCTACCATAGCACGGTTGGTAAAGAAGGACTTTGCGGATGACATCATTGCCTTAAATCCGACCGCATTATTCTCCGATTTATGTTCAACACGCTCTTTGACAAGTTTGGTTGTGCCCCAGAGAACGGCAAAAGCAATTACGGAAAGAACAAGCGCAACGGGAAGCAGGGTTTCGCCTTTAAGCACCTCTATCTCATTACCCGCTGCATCAAGACTCTTGTTATAAACTATACGGGGCAACACCATCATAATAACAATTGCAGGCAGAGCAGCGCCGATGCTGCGGAACGTTGAAAGCGAAACTTTCTGCTGCGGGTCATCGGTGATTACCGAATGGAGCGAGCCGTAAGGCACGTTAACCATTGTATAGGCTATTGACCACAGGTAATATGCAACAAGGCACCACGCACATTTACCTGCATAAGGAAAGCTTTTGACGGGTGCAAAAAGCATAACGTTGAAAACAACAAGAATCAGACCGCCCCAGATAATCCATGGCATATATTTACTCTTTTTGCCGATTTTTTTGGTGTCAACAAGATAACCGATAACGATATCGTTAATTGCGTCAAAAACTTTTGAAACAAGTATGATAATTGCATATGCATTTTCGGAAACACCGATATACTGCATATAAAACAGCTGCATAAAGGTTGAAACAAGCTGGAAAGAAAATCCGCAGCCCATATCACCCATTGCGTAGCCTAACTTGTCTGCCCAGCCGAAGGGTCTGACTGCGTTTGCGGGTTTTTGGGTTTTTACTGTGCTCATTGGCTCATCTCCTTGAATAAGTTTTATTCAGTTTTTATCGCTGAAATTAATATACAACATTTTTAAATATATTACAAGATGCAACAAACGAAATAATACGAAAACCGACAAAATAAAATACAGACAAACCGCAGATATTGACCACCGTCCAAAAGGGCATCGTTAACAGTTTGTTCACACTTTTGCAACTTTTCAATAGTAACATTCACGTGTTTAAAAAATATGAAAACGAGGTACCATTTTTATGAGTAAAGTAGATTATTCCAAGCTTCACACCGTGCGTGATTTGCTTGAAAACAGCGCCAACGTTTTTGGCGAAAAAACTTTTATCAAGTATTTTGACGGCGACGAAATCGCAGAAAAAAGCTTCATTGACCTGCGTGACAACAGCCTTGCAATCTGCAGATATATCCGCTCTGTCTGCCCCGAAAGAATGCACGTTGCAATTATCGGCAAAACATCTTATGAATATATCACGGTAATGACAGGCGCACTTGTCAGCGGCAACGTTTTTGTTCCGTTTGCACCCAACACAACAGTTGAAGAAGGCGTTGAGCTTTTTGAGGACGGCGATATCGAAGCGTTTTTCTATGAAGATGCATTTGCAGAAACAGCAAAGGCTATTGCCGAAAAATACGGCAAGCTCAAGGTTTGCATAAATATGGGTAACACCGACTGGTTTGCCGATATTTATGAAAAATACGGTGCAGATTCAGAATACGCCGAGCTTTCGGAAGTTGATCTTGACCCCGACGAGTGCGTAACAATCATTTACACTTCAGGCTCAACAGGCAAGAGAAAAGGCGTTATGCTTTCTTCCACAAACCTCATTGCCAACATAACTTACACGGAATTTGAACACGAAGAAGAAGAAACTCTTGTTTCGGTTCTTCCCATGCACCACATTTTCTGCTTCACAAGCGACTATTTCAAGTCCCTGCTTGACGGCTTCACCGTTTGCCTTAACGGCGACATCACAAACCTTGCCAGAAGCCTGCAGACGTTCCAGCCCACAACAATGAGACTTGTTCCCATGATTTGCGAAACTCTTATCAGAAAGATTGCAATTCTTCACAAGAGATTCCCCCAGCTTACACCCAGAGAAGCTGCCGAAAAGGTTTTCGGCAAAAACATCAAGTGGATGGCTGTTGGCGGCGCATACGTTTCCCCTGCTCTTATTGACGAATACGAAAAATACGGTATCCTTGTAAGACAGGGCTACGGCATGAGCGAAACCGCTCCCAAAATCACAACGGCCGACAACGGCAACAACCACAAATATTCCGCAGGTAAGATTATGAAGAGCGTTTTCGACGTAAGAATCGTTGACGGCGAAATTCAGGTCAAGGGCAGATCCGTTATGCTCGGTTACTATAAAATGCCCGAAGAAACTGCAGCCGCATTCACAGAGGACGGTTATCTCAAGACAGGCGACCTCGGCAGATTCAGCGATGACGGTGAGCATCTTTACGTCATCGGCAGAATCAAGAACCTTATCATCCTCTCCAACGGCGAAAACGTTTCTCCCGAAGACATCGAAAAGAAGTTTGCCGATGAAAAGGTTATCAAGGAAATCGTTGTCAGCGGCGAAGACAACAAAATCGTTGCTGAAATCTTCCCCGATGCAGAGTTCGTTGCAGCAATGGGCATTGAGGACGTTGAAGCATATCTTAACGAAAAAATCAGAGAAGCCAACGTCGGCGAAAAACCCGAAAGAGAAATCACCGCTCTTCGCATCAGAGAAACTCCGTTCCCCAAAACTTCATCAAACAAGATTAAGAGAAACTACGTTAAGTATTAATCAAAAGTTCACCCCGAAGCACTCAGGCTTCGGGGTGTTGCATTTTATTTGAGCAAATCCTTATACTGATAAACCTTTACGTAGTCAACCACAAAAAAGGCATCCTCTGCAGGCGCATTTTCTCTGTCCGACGGAACAGCGTTTTCTCCACGCATTTCAACAGAAAGAATAAGATATTCTTCATTTTGGCTTACACCGCCGAAATCCGTGCGAAACGTTTCAATGCCGTTTATATAAAAAATATATTCATCTTCATTCCATTCAAGTCCGTAGGTGTTGAATTCTTCATAAGGGTTATTCTTAAGCAAAAACTGCTTTGCGCCCAGCTTTTGATGTGCGTCGCCGTAGCCGTCAAAATGCAGGTTGCTTGTTACGCTGTTTTTGAAAAACTTACCGTAGCAGTCGCTCTCAAAAATGTCAATTTCCGTGCCGTCGGTACCCGTTCCGTTTTCAACGTAAACGCCGTTGTTCATAAGCCAGAATGCACTCCAGATATCTGCACCCTCAGGCAGAATGCAGCGGCACTCAAAATAACCGTATTTCTGGCTGAATCCGTTGGGGGCATCCGAATCCGTATCAATGCCTGCGGAATACCAGCCTGCGCCCGCACCTCCCATACCGTTTTCAAGATAGGTTACGGGAATAATCAGATTGCCGTTATCGGTGTATGCAAGATGCTGATTCCAGTAGCTGCCCTTTCTTGCTTCGGTTTTTGTGCCGTACTGATAGTGACCCGACCAGACACTGCGGTCAAGCTCCCCGCTGAAATCGTCTCGGAACGTTTCAACAAATTTGTCCGTGTCGAGCTTTTCGCCCATAGGGTAATGCGGCAGACCGAGAGTTGAACAGATAAAAACAATTATTGATGATAAAAGAGAGGTTATTCTGTTTATTACAGCTGCCATAAATGTACCTCCGTTTTGTTTTGATTGAATTATAATACACTTTAAGAAAAATGTAAATCCTTAAAAACAACATACAGACAGTGTAATCCATCTTTTCCTCAAAGAATTGTTGTTTTTTATAAAAACGTGTGGTATAATCTCACCGTAATCAGTTGTCGGAGGTAATGCAAAATGAACAAATCCGCCATTTATCCCGGTTCATTCGACCCTTTCACAAACGGTCATCTTGACATTGTAAAAAAAGCTTCTGAACTTTTTGAAGAGGTTTCCATCGTCATAGGCACGAATCCGCAAAAAACCCGTTCTTTCGCCTGCGACGGAATGAAAACCGCCATTGAAAAAACTCTTGTTGCCTGCGGAATAACAAACTGCAAGGTTTATATTTATGACGGTCTGATTGCAAAATTTGCAAAAGACAACAACATAAAATATATGATAAGAGGTCTGCGAAACAATTTGGACTATAACTACGAAGAAAACATAGCCGAAGTCAACAAGCTGATCAACCCCGAAATGGAATATATCTACTTCAGAGCCGATAACATAGCGGTTTCATCCTCGATGGTAAGAGAGCTGAACAGCTACAACCAGGATATTTCGCAGTACGTTTCAAAAGACGTTCTCGAATTTATCAAAAACAGCAAATAACAACAAAAACGCCTTCTGCTGAAGAGGGCGTTTTTTTTAATATTTTTCCTTTTTATCTTTTCAACTCAATAACATTATGATATTATTTTTTTGAGGTGATTATTTTGTTTGCAAAAATATATAACTCCGAAATCAAAGCTACCCATAACAACGTCGGTGATCTCAACAGATACCCCAACGATATCATGGCTGAATACCGTCAGTCAATTGAAGAGGGTCTTGACGTTGAACAGTATAAAGATCTTTTTGAAGCGGTTGCCGCACTCGAACCAAGTGAATATAAAACAAAGTTCAGCGACGTTATTTTTGAAATGGTTATCAATTCAAAAATACGCAGCGATTACAAATACAATGAACCGGTGTCGCTCAGTGAAATAAAGGCATTGAGAAAAGAACACAAATTTGAAGAAAGCATACCCGATGCGCAAACACTCAGAAAAAAGCTGCTCGGTGCGTGGACGGGCAGAGCCTGCGGCTGTTTGCTCGGCAAGCCTGTTGAGTGCATCAGAAGCAACGAGTTGATTCCCCTGCTCAAAGAAACGGGCAACTACCCCATGCACCGATACATTCTCAGCACGGATATAACCGACGAGGTTTGCTCGCACTATAAATTCCATCTCAAGAATAAGCCCTATGCCGACACTGTTGACGGTATGCCCATTGACGACGACACAAACTACGTTGTGCTTGCGCAAAAAATTGTTGAAGAATTCAGCCGTAATTTCAAATCCGAAAACGTTGCAACTGCGTGGATGAAATATCAGTCCGTTTTCTCATATTTTACCGCAGAAAGAGTTGCTTTTGTAAACTTCATCAACTGCCTTCAGCCGCCCGCTTCGGGTATGTATAAAAACGTTTGCCGCGAATGGATCGGCGCACAGATAAGGGGCGATTATTTCGGATATATCAACCCCGGAAAACCTGAAAAAGCTGCCGAAATGGCTTACAGAGATGCCGTTATTTCTCACGTCAAGAACGGTGTTTACGGTGAAATGTTTGCTTCGGCAATGATTGCCTGCGCCGCCGTAACCGACAGCATTGAGGATATTATTCTCGGCGGTCTTGCGCAGATTCCATCAACATCAAGGCTTTATGAAGCCGTCATGAAAATCCTTGACGGATATAAAAACGGTATGAGCGTTGACGAATGCTTTGACGTTATTCACGCCGCTTACGACGAGCACACCGACCACGGCTGGTGCCACACAATTTCAAACGCAATGATCGTCACCGCCGCACTCCTTTACGGCGAAGGCGATTTCGGCAAATCAATCTGCTGCGCCGTCGGTATGGCATTTGACACAGACTGCAACGGTGCAACCGTCGGTTCAATTCTCGGTATGCGCAACACTGTTGACGGCATTGACGAATACTGGAAAAAGCCGGTAAACAACAAAATCCACACCTCAATTTTCGGGGTTGAAACTGTTGATATTGAAGCCGCCGTTGACAAAACGCTTGAGCACATAACTGATTGATACGAGGTAAAACAATGAACAAAACCGCAAAAAATGCAGGTGCAGACAATCTGACACCGTCAATACCGCAATATTTTTCGTGGATAAACAATACAAACGAAGGCTCAACCGAAGAGCAAACTCTTATTAACCTTGATTTTTTCAAGTATCTCAAAGACACATACGGAATGGAAATCAAAATTTATGCGTGGGACGCAGGCAATTTTGACGGTGCAAGCGAAGGCTACGGTAACCTCAACAGCAAAAAATTCCGAAGCCAATACCCCGATGAATATAACAACGTTGTTGAAAAAGCCAGAGAGCTTGGCATCAGAATGGGTCTTTGGGGAAGTCCCGACGGCTACGGCGACACCGACGAAACTCAGAAAGAGCGCTTTGACTTTTTCGTTCACCTTTGCCGTGACCATAACTTTGCGCTTTTCAAGCTTGACGGCGTCTGCGGCAGACTCCGCCCCGAAAAAGCAGGCGTTTTTGCCGATATGCTCAAGGAATGCAGAAAGTATTCCCCCGACCTGATTGTCCTTAACCACCGCCTTGATTTCTATGAGGCAGAGGAATTTGTTACAACCTATCTCTGGAACGGAACGGAAACCTACGTTGACGTTTTATCCTGCAACCAAAACACAGCTATGCACGGCAGAGCTTTTATGTTTGAGAGAGGTCACACCGATAATCTTGAGCGCCTTGCAGAGGACCACGGCGTTTGCATTTCGTCGTCGATTGATTACTTTGAAGATGAGCTGATTTATCAGGCGTTTAACCGTTCGCTTATTCTTGCACCCGAAATCTACGGCAACCCGTGGCTGATGCGTGACGATGAACTTGCAAAGCTTGCAAGGATTTATAATCTGCACCGCAGAAACGCCGCAATTCTTGTTGACGGCAAGCTTTTGCCCGATAGCTACGGCGCAAACGCAGTTACAAGAGGCAGCAAAACAAAGCGATTCATTTCAACAGGCAATAATTCATGGCAAACAAAAACAATCTCCGTTAACATCGGCGAAGAAACGGGAATTGACACCGACAAGCCGATCGCGGTTAATCTTCACCACCCCTATGAAGAGCATCTTGGCGTTTTCAACGTAGGCGACGAGGTTGAAATTGAGCTGATGCCTTTCAGGGCAACGCTGATTGAACTGTCCGTTGAAAGCGAAGCCGAGCCTATGCTCCAAAACTGTGAATACGAAATCATAAAAGAAGATAAAAACGGAAATCCCGTTGAAGTCAAGTATCTTACAGAAGAAAACAAAGAAAAGGCTCCCCTCTTTATCGGCTCGCTTGACAAAGAAGAAAGAAACCCGGAAAACGGCGAATTTCTTTATGAAACGGCGATGTTTGCAATCGGCAACGACTCGCTCGAAAGCCGTAGTCTGCGCCGTTCGGGCGAAACAAAAATTCCGCAGGTCAAGGCGGCAAGAGATGCATTTTTCAATCAGGATCACTATAAACTCCGAGGCTGCGAAGCCAAAAATATGTTTGACGGCAGTCCCGACAGCTTCTTTGATTCGCAGAGCAAAACCTATCTTGACGAAAACAGACGTATCTGCGGCGGCTGTCTTAGAGTTGATTTCGGCAAAGAAATTGAATGCGACAGCGTTGAAATTGAATTCTTCTCGGGCGATTACGCAACAAGAGAGGTCGAAACGCAAAAGCTGCCGCTTATTGCAGAATATTCAACCGACCTCAAGGATTGGCAAAGCTCTGATTTTGTAAATATAAGTGTCAGCGATGACGATTACACGGCAAAAATCATAAAATTCACTGCGCACACTCTTTATGACCTGCACGGCAAAAAGGTTGTTGCGAGCTACGGCATCGGCGGCAAAATGCACTATCTGCGTATCGAAAACCCCGTTGACAGAATATACGCCGTAAGACTCTTAAAAGACGGCAAAACAATTGAAACACCCAACGCTTTTGCAAGCAATATGCAGGCACATTATCGCTTCAAAAAAACTGCTGTTTCAAAACATAACGAGTTCATTCTGCCCGAATATAAAAGCGGTTCAAGCGTTGCTGTTGCCGTTGAGGGTACTCACGGCGAAGAATGCGTTTACTGCGTTGCGGAAATTGACGGCAAGCCGTGCGGATTCCCAAAAAGAGCGCCGGATTACAAAGCAAATCAGTGGGAACACGCAGTTTGCGGCAGCGATAAAAACAACACGTTTTTCCTTGAATTGCCTGACGGAATGCAGGGCAAAACAATTAAAATCACTGCCGTTTTCAGCGACAGGCGCAAGGCTGAAAACTGCATTTGCGACGTTTATATCTGCGAAAAACACTGAAAGAGGTTTTATATGGGTAAAATAATAAACCTTAATGAAGAATGGAAATTCCACCTCGGCGATGCCGTGGGAGCGGATTATATGGGCTTCAATGACGGTGCTTGGCGAAACGTAACTCTGCCTCACGACTGGTCGGTTGAACACGAATTCGATACCGTCAACTCAAGCGGCACAGGCTATCTGCCCGGCGGTACCGCCTGGTACAGAAAGCATTTTGAGCTGCCCGAAGGCATATGCGGCAAAAGAGTCCGTATAACTTTCGGCGGCGTTTATAAGCACGCACGCGTGTGGATAAACAGCAATTATCTCGGCACTTGGGCATACGGTTATTCAACCTTTACGTTTGATATAAGCGACTTTGTCCGTGAGGGAGAAAACGTTATCTGCGTGCGCTGTGAGCACAACGAAACAGCCGATTCAAGGTGGTTCACGGGCAGCGGCATTTACAGAGAAGTAGAGCTTGAAATCACAGAGATAAACTGCTTTGACAAAAACGGCGTTTTTGTTTCAACAAAGAGTATTGACGAAAGCAAAAACGCAGTTGTTGAAATTGATTATTCATCTTTCGATTGTGACGGCGCGGAATTTTCGGTTATCAAAAACGGATTAACCGTTGCAAAAACCGTAGCTTGCGGTGCTTGCGGCAAAACCGAAATCAACGTTGCCGATGCCGATTTATGGTCGCCCGACTCACCTGCCATATATACGCTTAACTGCAGAGCAAACAAAAACGGCAACGTTACAGATGAAATTGATATTCCGTTTGGTATTCGCACGTTCCGTTTTGACCCGAACGAGGGATTCTTCCTCAACGGAATCAATATGAAGCTCAAGGGCGTTTGCGTTCACCATGATGCGGGCGCACTCGGTGCAGCCGTTCCCGCCGCAGTTTGGGAACGCAGACTCAAAAAGTTCAAGGCTGCAGGCTGTAATGCACTCAGGACTGCGCACAATCCTCCGTCAGCCGATCTGCTTGACCTTTGCGATAAGCTCGGTCTGCTTGTTATGGACGAGGCGTTTGACGAATGGGAAGGCGCAAAAAACAAATGGTGGCAAGGTCACAACGTTTATCCGCCCAAGCGTTTCGGATACGCAGAAGATTTTCCGCAGTGGCACAAGGCTGACTTTGAGGCAATGATTCTGCGTGACAGAAACCACCCGTCTGTTATTCTCTGGTCAATCGGCAACGAAATCGACTACCCCAACGACCCTTACGTTACTCCCCTTTTTGATGAAGTTCTGGGCAACAACGATGCCAACAAGCCTGCGCAGGAACGCAGATATGACCACAAAAAACCCGATGCACGCAGGCTCACAACCGTTGCAAAGGAGCTTGTTGAAATTGCCCACAGCGTTGACACAACAAGACCCGTTCTCTCAGCGCTTTCGTTCCCCGAGCTTTCAACAAGAACAGGCTTTGCCGACGTGCTTGACGTTACGGGATATAACTACAGAGAACATTTTTATGAAGATGACCACAAACGATTCCCCGACAGAGTAATTTTCGGCAGCGAAAACAGCCACGACCCAAACGCTTGGTACGCAGTAAGAGATAACGATTATATCTGCGGACAGTTCCTCTGGACAGGCATTGATTTCCTCGGCGAATGCAGAGGCTGGCCTGTAAGAATTTCACAGGCGGGTATGCTTGACCTTTGCGGCAACGAAAAGCCGCTTTATTACAGACGCAAAGCAATGTGGACAGATGAACCGTTTGTTAAAATAGCCGTTTCAAAAGGCGATAAAGAACATACGCACGTCTGGTCCGATTCGTTTGTTTATGCCGCAGAAAACGGCGAAACAGTTACCGTAAGTTGCTACACAAATCAGCCGTCGGCAGAGCTTTTTTTAAACGGAAAATCACTCGGTGAAAAAGCAACGACCGACGGTGACGGATACCGTTTAAGCTGGGAATTTCCGTTTGAAGAAGGTGTTCTGACCGCAGTTGCAGGCATTGCAGAAGATAAGCTCATTTCACCCAAAAAAGCCGAAAATCTTGTTCTTGAAGCACAAAAAACCGATAATATCATTCAGGTTGAGGTATCTCTCCGAGACACAGATGGCAACCTTGCAAACACTGATGACAAGTGCGTTTATTATCAGCTTCTGGGTGACGGCGAAATTCTCGGGATTGAAAACGGCAAACCCGACGACCTGACCTGCTATGCAGAAAAATTCCGCTCCACCTTTAACGGCAGAGCAATTGTTTATATCAGAGCAACCGGCAAAATTCTTTTGCACGCATTCACCAAAGACGGAATAATCGCAGACGCTGAAATATAACGAAAAGGAACGGTGCAAACCGTTCCTTTTTTACATATTAAGGTGAATTATACTATCAAGTGCAACAGTTTAAGAAAATAAAGTAACTCATATAAATCCATGGTATAATGTGATTGCTACAAAACAAAAACCAAGGAGGATTTATATGAGTTATACCCATCTTACCATAGAAGAACGTTGT
>JAGBAK010000079.1 GCA_017938985.1 Clostridia bacterium | reverse complement strand
TTTCGACTTCTGATTTGCCGTCTGGAACTCAATATTTTTCTGCGAACGCTCTTGCAAAAGGGCGTTTATTTTTTGCTCCAATGCTTCTGCGATCGGTATTCGTTTGTCGGGATACCACTCCAAAATCTGCTGACGGCATTGCTGGTAATCGTTCAGCTCCGAACTATGCTCCTTGCGGAACTTCTGTGCCTGCCGTCCGCTGAGCGTTTTCAGCTCGTTATGAACGGCTTTCAATTTACGGTATTTCTGTAAGAATTTAAGCTGCATTTTCAGATCGTCTATCTCTGTTTTCAGCGTATTCAATTCCGATAACAGCTTGCCTCTGTGAGCGTAGGCAGCAAGTGCAGCGGAACGAATATTTTCAGGCTCAACGCCGTACTCTGCAATGATATTTTTTGCGATGCTGGCGAGCTTCATATTGCCACGGTCGATAGCATCCCGGACAAATTTATTTTCCTGCACCTTAGTTGTCTGCCGTATCTTCGTTCTCGGAACGTAGGTCATAACGCCCTTGTATAGATCAATACGGCTTTTGATCTGCTTTGTTTCATAAAACCAGCCTAAAGTTTTTGCCCTTGTTAGCTTAGCTCTTGGGTTGCGTTCTTTCTGCTCGGCAAGCATAAATTTCAGGTCAATTTTATGGTCGGGATTGTAGTCGGCAATGATGCCTTGAGTCTTACATTTTTCAAGGAAATCTTCAAAGTTTTCACTCTCTTTAATGACCTGATCTATGGCATATTTCAGTTTGGCTTTCCACGACAGACCTTGTCTGTTCATATCCCATTCCCAATGGCTCTTGCCCTTGCCTGTTTCGGGGTGCTGAATGACCGACAAATTATGCTTTCGACATATCTCGTCCGACAGGTCACGGAGCTTCTGATAGGAACGGTCTTTCTGCGTAGTCCTGCGGTTTTCGTTTGTCTCAAAAGTCCTGCCGTTCCACATATTCACATTATTGAAAATACAGTGCAGGTGTATATGTGATTTATCGGTGTGGACGGCAAGAAAATACTGATACTCATTTTTAAGGAAACGCTCACACATTTCTCTGCCGACTTCAAGAGCCTGTTCGGGAGTAATTTCGCCCGGCGAAAAGCTCTGAATAAAATGCTGAGATAGGACGGTATGCAAGCCTGTTCCTCTCGCCCTGATCTCGTCAAAATCTCTGCTCGCCTGATTGGGATCGGTACTGCAACCGGATGTGATAATGAGCCTGCCGTTGTCGGTCTTTTCGGGATTAGCAATATAAGCTAACGCTTTAACCTCAGTAGCTGTGATTGGAAATATCTTAGTGGCTGCCAAATTTGATTGATGCCCTCCTTGATCTCAGCAATATCTTCATCGTAGATTTTGCCTGTGCTGTTGACTCTTACAGCAATCTGATTGACGTTGTTCGCAATGGTAGTCATAAGGCGGTGGATTTCTTTTAATTCGCTTTCGCTGAATTGAACGATATGTCCCTCAAAAATCATCGCTCGGATAAACTCACTTCTCGATTTCAAACCGCTGTTGCGGAACTTACGCTCAATGGCTTCGTATTCTTCCTGTGTCAAGCGTATCTGCATATAGCGGTTGTGAGTGTTTTTTCGATTTTTTTCTGTTATTTTTCTCACCTCTTTATCGGGGTCTTAGGGGCAGACAGCCCTCTGACAAGCAATCTGCATTGAAGCATTCAGTTTTTCAAAACTGTAATGCGGAGATGCCGTGCTTGCTGGGTT
>JAGBAK010000078.1 GCA_017938985.1 Clostridia bacterium | reverse complement strand
ATAAGCCAGAATCTTAACACCGTCAGCAGAATATAATATTCCGCTTCGGCAAGGAACCACATTGAGCCGTAGATTATGCCGAGAACAAGCTTAAACACCGAATAGCCGAGATTGACAAGCCAACCGACGTTGAGCGAAACCCTTGCTCTGACGTCGGCATCGGTCAGATAAAGATTGCTGCGTTTGTTTGAATAAAGAAACTGTTTGATTTTTCTGATTATTTCGGGCATTCTGAAGCAAGCAACGGTTAAGGTGTAAGCCGAAACAACGTAAGCAACAATTGAAACAACCGAGCTCTGAGTGCTGAACATAAACGCATAAACAAGCAATGCGGTTGCAACAGGTATAAGAACAACAATGAGCCAAATCGGAACAAACAAAAGCTTTGAAAATATTTTTTTGAATCGTTCCAAATTATTCCCTCCAAAGCGTAACGGTAAACGTGCTGCCTTTGCCGGGTGCGCTTTCAACAGTTATATCGCCGTTAAGAATATCAACCACTCTTTTAACGAGAGCAAGACCCAGGCCGTTGCCCTTTGTCGCTCTTGACGTATCGCCCTGATAGAATTTTTCAAAAATCCGCTTTCCTGTTTCGGCATTCATACCGATTCCGTTATCGCTGACGGTAACGGTAACGCTGTCGCCGTTATCCTTAAGCGAAACTTTGATTTTGCCGCCGTTATCGGTGAATTTGATTGCATTTGAAAACAGATTATTCCACACAAGAGCAAGCTTTTCTTCGTCCGATTTGATAAACACGTCGCTCTGAATATCTGTTTCTATTTCAATATTCTTATTTTCCCATGAGCTTTCAAAATCAAGCAGACATTCGCAAAGCTGCTCGCTCAGACAAAAATCTGAAGTGCTCATGTTAATGCTCTGGTTTTCAAGCTTGTTGAGCTGCAGGATATTTGTGATAAGGTCAGAAAACTTTGAGGTCGTTCTGACAATTGCCTTTGCGTATTCAATTCTTTTTTCTTCGGGCAGATCGGGCGACTGCAAGAGTGTTCCGTAATTTTGCAAAACCGCAAGCGGAGTTTTAAGCTCGTGAGAAACACCCGCAACAAAATCCGCTCTCAGCGTTTCAATACCCGAAAGCTCTTGCGACATTTTGTTGAGGTTCTCGATAATCAGATCGTATTCATAAATACTGAAAGGAACACGGTCTGCTTTTATTCGTGCCGAAAAATCGCCTTGCGTTATTTTATCGGTTGCTTCCAGTATTTTTTTAACGGGTCTTTCAACCATAATCTTTCTGCGGACAAAATCAACAACAGTGAAAACAACGCTGATAAAAACAACGTTCCAAAACGTTAATATTGCGGCATCTTTTATGTTTTCTTCTGAAAAAGCAAAGTCATTCTGCAGAGAAAAAACATTAAGGAAAAGCATAATGTTGCACGATAAGATGAAGGCAACAAAAATGAAAATAAGAACAATCTGATAAACACTCAACAGGATTTTACCTGATTTTTTCTTTTTCAATTTTTAATCACCGCCTTATAGCCGAGACCGTGAACGGTCACAATCTCAAACTCATCACAGGCAGAGAATTTGTCTCTGATTTTTGTGATATAAACGTCAACCGTTCTTGTGCCCGAATTTGTATCTGCTTCCCAGAATTCATCCATCAGCTTTGAACGGGTGAAAGTCTTTTTGGGGTAAGAAAGAAGCTTGAAAAGCAAATCAAATTCACGAACTGTCAGAGCAATTTCTTCGCCTTTGTAATATGCGGAATGTTCCTCGGAATCCAGCACAAGCTCGCCTATCTGAAGCTTTTTGCTGCTTGAAATTCTGGCTCTTCTTAAAAGTGCGCCGATACGCAGATTAAGCTCATCAAGGTCAATGGGTTTTACCATATAATCGTCCGCACCGACTCCGTAACCCATTCTTTTTGACATAAAATCATCTCGTGCGGTCATAAACAGAATGGGAATATCCTTATCGGTCTCTCTGACAGCCTGCGCAAACTCAAAGCCGTCTGTGCCGGGCATCATAATATCGGATATAATCAAATCAACTGTTTTTTCATAAATTACGTCATATGCTTCGTTGGCATCTGCGCAGCCGAAAACATCGTAACCGCACTTTGAAAGGTAATCGCAGACGGTACGTCTGAGCTCCTTATCATCTTCAAGCACAAGTATTTTGGTCATAAAGACACCTCCATTGATTGATTATATTATATTTTGTTTAGAAATTAAAGTTATTTTTCAATTCCTGAAAGAATATCAAGATGTTTTAAATAAAACGCTCTTGTCTGAAGCCTGTCCGCAAAAAGACCTATCGGAGTGCCGTGGTCACCGACATTTAACGGCATAACGTTCCAAACACCTCTCAGCACAGGCGAATTTTTATCAAATTCAATATGCGGTTCACCGTCGGGAAAAGAAGCCGACGAGATGTTGACAAGACCGTCATTTGCGCATTCGTTCTGAATCACTTTGCCTGTTTTATCGGTTTTTTCGTTAATCATCATAAGCGACGACGTCAGAATCAGAAACGGAAAATCGCATTCAGACGGAACGTAATGATTAGTATTTTTATACTGCCTTACTGCGTTGTAGCGATAAGAAAAATAAAACGCTGACGGAGAAGTTTTTATTCTTTCGTTAAGCTTTTTTGCACCCTCGGGCGACATATCGAAGTCAATGGAATCGTTTGATTCTCTGAATCGTTTGATTGAACGTATAACGGAATCCGCTTCGTTTTCGCCGGGTATTCTTGTCATACCGAACTGCTCAAGGTGAAAATCAACAAAGCCGTTAAGCCGTGTGCGTCCGAGAAAAGCAGAATATGTATAGGCAAGCGCCTTCAAAACGGGCAGAATTTTGAACCTTGCCGCCGTTTCATAAGCGGCAGTGCCGTTGAGCGGCGAACAGATTGTTGTTACGCTGCAAATGAGCGAGCCGTTACCGCCTTTGAAAAGCGGCGAAACGTTTTCTCCGCTCGCTTCAACCTCTTCGGGAGCACCGTATTCAAGCAGGTGTGCAAGCATTCTTATACTGTTACCGCCGAAGCTGTGCCCGATAAAATGAACTTTATTTTCTTTGCTCCAATCGGGAATAAGAGCATTTTTATGTTCTCTGCCGAATCTTTTATGATTATACCGTTTTGCGTGAGCCTCGCCGTAATCAACCCTTGTGCCCGTAAGCTGCGCATAGATTTCGCAAGCCTGGTCCCACGCACTTGACATAGGTCCGACGGAAACCGAATAACTGCGGCAGCCGTTGCCGTTGAGCCACTCAACAAGATCGCCCGTTGTTGCGCCCCAATAAGGCACAACGCTGTTTATTCCTTCGCCTGCACCCCATCCGAACATACCGTGAATAAAAATAACAGGATATTTGCCGTCAAAAAATTTAGCCATCTTTTTCACCCCGTCTGTAATCCGCTTTACATCGCGGCAAATGATGCAAGGTTTCTTTTCATACTGTCAAAGAACCTTTGCAGCATTATTTTATCGTTATCGTTGCCGTTAATACAAATTGAAAGCGCAAGCTCAC
Source organism: Clostridia bacterium (assembly GCA_017938985.1). GTDB lineage: Bacteria > Bacillota > Clostridia > Oscillospirales > Acutalibacteraceae > CAG-177. Next base: position 1,191 of record JAGBAK010000078.1, on the reverse strand, counting down.
CGTTGAGGGTCAGAGCCGTCATCATTGAACACGGCTTATTTTTTGCCGCACCAGCAACAGCCGCACCAACAGGCTTGTTTCCGCTGATTGAAAAAGCGGTAACGTCCATTGCACCAACGTTGCTCACGGCAAGGTTTGCGTTGTTATAAAACAAACCTGTTATAAACTCAGCCTGAGCATAAATCATTGTTGAATAGCCGAGATTGAGAAGCGGCAGACCGTGCAGACCCATAAACTTGTCCGATTTTACCTTTTCAGTGCTCTGAGCAACAGAAAGAACCGTTTCTTTCATATCAGTACCCATTGAATCAACAATGCAGGGCATAAACGTTGTGTGATTGGTGTAGCCTGTTTTTTCAATGGATCTGATATATCTGCGCAGGTCAACGGCGCACGAAATACCCACACGCTCCGTTTCGGGGCAACCCGAAATTTCGTAAAACGCTCTGATATATGCGGCAGAAATAAGGTCGTTTACCGTTGCGCCGAGTTCTTTTGCTTTGAACCTTGCCGCTTCAAAAATTGCGGCGTCAACCTTTTTTCTGACAAGAATTTTTCTGTCTGAATCGCTCTTTTCGGTAAACGGCAGATGATGTTTATCGTTAGCCGAAACGTTGTCAAAAAGCATTTTTGCCGCCTTTTGATCTTCGGCACTCATATCTCCGTAAACCGCTTTGTAGCTTCTTGTTCCGTTTCTGAAATCAACGGGCAGACGCTTTTCGCCGACGTAAAGATTATAATTGCGGAACAAATCGGTCAACACGTGCTTCAAATCGCCGCCGTCCATAATCATATGGTTCCACATAAAGCAAAGCTTGCTTTTGCCGTTTTTATGAAACAGAGCAATGTTAATCTGAACGTTGCTTCTGACATTGATATCACGAAGGAGAAATTCGTCAGAGCTTTTTTCAAAATCATCAGATTCTGCAACCGTTAAAACTTCATCAATATGATAATCGGAAACGAGCCAATAAGGAGCGATGTGATTATCAATAAACTTTGAGTGAAAAACAGGTGCCGCTTCAAGAAACGCAATCAAAACGTTTTTTAAAGTATCAACGTCGGGCACGCAGTCATAGTCAAGCTCAAATCGAGCAATTCTGTCCATATAACGGCGGCACATATAGTTCATCTTGTCATACATCTCTGCTCTGAGCTTCTTGGGTTCTTTGATGTCGTTTCTGATTTCGT
>JAGBAK010000077.1 GCA_017938985.1 Clostridia bacterium | reverse complement strand
CACAAGCCGCCGTGTGCCGTAAGGCACAAAACGGTATTATCTGATTTTTCAAATCAGCGGCGGGATGAGGGCATCCCGCCCTACACTGCTATGCCGCAGGAGCGACGTTTCGCAGTGCGCAGATAACACAGCCGTCAAACCAATCAACGCATTACAACCTTTTTGAAGATTTTATTAAATAATTCCATTGTTCTTTAATGGAAAAATATACAAAAAACTATATGGTAAAATTACTGTGTAATCGCAAAATTCAAGTAAAATCGGAGGCGAAATAAATGAAAGCTACAAAAGTTACACATTTCGGTATCGCAAGAAAAATTGTTGCCAATATGACTGCGGAAAGCTGGGAAACAATTCCTCACATTTCATATATTTATGAACCTGAGGTGTCGGATTTTCTCAACGTAGTTAAAGAGCTTAACGCTTCGGGCAAATTCCCTGTTAAAATTACCGTTAACACCATCGTTCTCAAAGCTCTCGCAGAAGCGTTCAAGGCGGCTCCCCAGCTCAACGCACATATCAAGTTCAACCGCAAGCTTGTAAGAGGCGAGGTTACTGAATGGGACGAAATCCACGCAGGTATGACCTGGATTCTGCCCAACGGAGAGATGATGACAATTAATCTTCACGATATCGGTAACAAGAGCCTTATTGAGCTTACCGAATACATAGCAGACGTTGCAAGAAAAATCGGCAACACCGACCTTACGGAGGTTATGTTCTCCGTTTCGTTCAACGACACAATCGAAAAGCTCAAGAGAGGCCACGTTCTTCAGGCAATTCTTCGCCTTTTCGGCGCAAAGACGGGCAAGCACAAAATCAAGACTCTTTCGGGTCAGGCAAAGAAAGATTATTATGCAATTCCCGAAACTGACAGACTCACCGCTTATGACATCAAGCAGGGCACGGTTACGGTTTCCAACATCGGTTCTGTTACAAGAGGAATCCCCGGCAGAGTTGCTCTTCTTTCAATCATTCCGCCCCAGATTTTTGTTGCCTGCATCGGTTCAATTATGAAAAAGCCTGTTGTTAAGCAGGACGAAAACGGCAACGATATTATTGTGGTTGGCAATGAAATGCCCATCGACCTTGTGTTTGACCACAGAGCCGTTGACTTCGGTGACCTTGTACCCTTTATCGAAAGACTTGAGGATATCTTCAAGAATCCCGAGCAGATGTATAACTGGTAAAAAACGGTTATTTCACCCGTGAAAGCAAAGCCGACGGAAACAACGTAGGGACAGACCTCCGTGTCTGTCCGAAACAACGTGCATTTTGTTGTTCAAAGAATAAAGAATATTGAATAACGAATAAATAATAAATTTCGGTGTAGGGGACGGCGACTCGACGTCCCGAATGTGCCAAAGGCGCATAAAAAAGCAGACCTTTCGGTCTGACGGGTTGTCGGGGTCGCCAACCCCTACAATATTTTTTTCGGAAACCGCAAATCCCACGGCAACAACGTAGGGGCGACCTGTGGTCGCCCGAAACGTTTCAACAATTTACATTGTAGGGCGGCTTGCCCACAAGCCGCCGTGTGCCGTAAGGCGCAAAACGGTATTATCTGATTTTTTAAATCAGCGGCGGGATGAGGGCATCCCGCCCTACACTATGACCCAACCAACGCAACACCTACAATGATTTAAATCCCACTGCAACACCGTAGGGACAGCCCTTGCGGCTGTCCGGAACATTGCGCATTTTGTTGTTCAAAGAATAAAGAATATTGAATAACGAATAATTAATAAATCTCGGTGTAGGGGCGGATATCATCCGCCCGTTGAAAGCAACAATCCAACGGAAACAACGTAGGGGCGACGTTTCGTCGCCCGAATGAAACAGCATATCAGGGGAGGGTTCTGCGCCCTCCCGTTTTTACAGGAGTGCTTTTATGGAACTTTATGAAAAAACACTTGAAAAAAATTACGTCTATGAGGGCAAAATCATAAACGTTCGCAAGGATAAGGCGGCTCACCCCGACGGCACGGAATGCACCCGTGAGGTTGTTGAGCATAACGGCGGCGTTTGCGTTGCGCCTCTGACAAACAACAACGAGCTGATTTTTGTGCGCCAGTTCAGATATCCTTACGGCGAGGTTGTTCTTGAACTGCCTGCAGGCAAGCTTGAAAAAGGCGAACCCGATTATGATGCGGGTAAGCGTGAGCTTGAAGAAGAAACGGGTCACGTTGCAGGCGAATATCACAAGATTGGTGTTTTTTATCCCACTCCCGGTTATTGCGGAGAGGTTATTCACCTCTACGTTGCCTGGAATCTGACCGAAACGCAGATGAATCCCGACGAGGGCGAATTCCTTGAGGTTGAAAGAATTCCGCTTGACAGGGCGGTTGATATGGTTATGAACGGCGAAATTCCCGACGGCAAAACACAGACTCTGATTATGCGTGTTGCCGAAATGAAGCGCAGAGGAATAATCGGCGGAGGTAATGGATGAAAAAAATAATTCTTGCTTCGGCATCGCCGAGAAGAAAAGAGCTGCTCACAACCGCAGGCGTTGAGTTTGAGGTGCTTGTGAGTGATGCCGACGAAACGGTTCCCGACGGCACTCTGCCTGCCGATGCCGCAATGCTGACCGCAGAAAAAAAGGCGCTTGCCGTTGCGGAAAAATGCGGCGATGCGCTTGTTATCGGCGCAGACACGATTGTTGTTCTTGACGGCAGAATTCTCGGCAAGCCGAAGGATGAAGCCGATGCAAAGGCGATGCTTCGTTTTCTTTCGGGCAAAGAGCATAAGGTTATAACGGGCGTCTGTCTGACCGACGGCGTTGAAACAAAGAAATTCGCACAGGTCAGCAAGGTCAGATTTTATGACCTGACCGACGAAGAGATTGCCGCTTACGTTGCCACAAAGGAGCCTATGGATAAGGCAGGCAGCTACGGCATTCAGGGTAAGGGATGCGTGCTTGTTGAAAGCATAGAGGGCGATTATTTCAATATAGTCGGTCTGCCCGTTGCCGCAACCGTCAGAGCAATTAAAGATTTTGAATAAAAACAAAAGGTGTGACTTTTCAGCCACACCTTTCAGTTTTTTTTACGGGCGACGAAACGTCGCCCCTACATTGTTGCCGTTGGATTCGATGTTGTTAACGGGCGACCACAGGTCGCCCCTACGCCGAAATTTATTAATTATTATTTATTCAATATTCTTTATTCTTTGAACAACGAAATGCACGTTGTTTCGGACAGACACGGAGGTCTGTCCCTACGTTGCCGCAGTGGGATTTGCAGTATCCGAAAAAATATTGTAGGGGTTGGCGACCCCGACAACCCGTCAGACCGAAAGGTCTGCTTTTTATGCCCTTCGGCATATTCGGGACGTCGAGTCGCCGTCCCCTACGGTATTGCAAAACAAACTGCGAAGCAATAAGCGGTTTTACCGACAGTCAAAAAGGTGTGACTTTTCAGCCACACCTTTGTTTTTTCGGGCGACCACAGGTCGCCCCTACGTTGTTGCCGTGGGATTGTTGTTTTCAACGGGCGGATGATATCCGCCCCTACACCGAAATTTATTAATTATTATTTATTCAATATTCTTTATTCTTTGAACCAACGAAATGCACGTTGTTTCGGACAGACACGGAGGTCTGTCCCTACGTTGCCGCAGTGGAATTTAAATCATTGTAGGTGTTGCGTTGGTTGGGTCATAGTGTAGGGCGGGATGCCCTCATCCCGCCGCTGATTT
>JAGBAK010000076.1 GCA_017938985.1 Clostridia bacterium | reverse complement strand
CATTCAGCCAGCTTCTCAACGTACAGGTTTCCCAAGTAACGTCAACATATTCATCATTATAGGGTTTTGCATCAAGTGCATACTTGCTGATAACAAGCACCTTGCCATCCTGCTTGTCAAGCACAAGCCATTCGATAGGCTCTTTGCCGTTTGAAAGGTCGTTATCCTGTTCATATGAGCCAAAGGTTATGTAATCGCCGACCTGTGTGTCGGAAAAATCAGCATCGAAATCACCTTTGTCTGCAACAAAGCCGTCATTTTCTTCGCCAACTCCGCCGTTGTTTTCAACGATATCGGAACTGTTTTTCTTGTTGCTGTCATCATCTTTACTTTCTGATGAATCTCCGCACGCTGCAAGGCTGAAAAGCATTGAGCCTGCAAGAATAAGTGATAAAAGTTTTTTCATTGTGCATTCTCCTGTCTGTTATTTTCTGCGGTTGTTTCTTCGCTGCCCTGTTTAACAGTGAAGCAATTAACCGCGCAAAGTCCCATAATAATCATAAGCATTACAAGAAACATAATTGTCATTCTGTTCATCCTCTTGTCTGCCGATTCCGTTGCGGAATTCTTTTTACAACCTTATTGTATAACGCAAAAAAGAGCCGCCGTAATTCAGGTTTTACAGCTTCATGCCAAAAGCAACGTCATCATCATTCTGCTCGATCAGCTCAAAGCCATATTTTTTATAAAAGCCTTTGCCCGTTTCGTTTCTCGCACCTGCGGTAAGCATAACACCGCAGATTCCTTTGCTTCTGAGATGCTCAAAAAGAGCGTTTATAAGCTTGCCGCCGTAGCCTTTACGGTGATATTCGGGTAAAATGTCAATGTGAAGGTGTGCAGGGTAGGTTGCCTTATATTTTTCGTGCAGAACGTATGCGGTGCTTGCCCATTCATAGCGACCTTCGTATTGCTTTGAGAGCGGCAGATATTCCGCGTCATAAACAGGCTTGAATTTATCAAAATTTTCTGCGCAGATAACATAACCGACCGTTTTGCCGTCATCATCAAGCACAAAGCAGTTTTCGGGTTCTTTTTCTATATAATAGTTGCAGAACGTGTCAAGAATAAACGCCTGTGTTGCGGGTGGATCGTCGTTCAGTCCTTCGCTGTTAAGGCAGGCAAACTGAACACTTTTATAGTCTTTATCTTCATATTTTCTGACGGTTGCCATCTTTATTTCTCCTTTTCATTTTACTTGATAATACACTAAATTGAAATTTAATTCAATACTTATATTGAAATTGATATATATTTGTGTATAATTATAATCAGGAATTATTTTCATTATATTACACGGGGTGATAAAAATGAATTTTGACAACCTGACAAAAAAATCCATTGAAGCTCTTTCAAAAAGCATTATCTCCGCCATGCCCAAAAGCAGTTTCACAACAGCTGAAAAAGCAAACAGATATATGCTCACGGGCGATGAAAAATTCAGCGGCGAGGCTGGCGAATTTTTTACCTGCGGCTTTGCAAAAAGCGTTCTCACCCCCGACGATGCCGCAAGCGGCAAATATTTTATTGCAGGCTACGATTCAAACAACCCTGCAACGGGTGTACTTGACGATATGTTTGCCCGTGCCGTTTATATTGACGATAACACAGGCAGAGGCGGCGTTGTTATGTGCAGCATCGACGCCGTGGGCATCAGCCGCAAGGATATAAACGATATCAGAAAAGCGGTTATTGAAAGCAAAAAAATCCCCTCACTCAAATCGATTTCCGTTGCCGCCACACACAGCCATTCGGCGGTTGACACTCAGGGCTTGTGGGGTGAAAAAATTTATAAATGCGGCAGAAACGAAGCTTTTATGGAAAAGCTTAAAGCAAGAACGGCGCAAGCAATTATCGCCGCTTACGAAAACAGAAAAGACGGCAAAATGTTTTATGCCGTAAAAGAAACAGAGGATATGCAGTTTGACTGCAGAACCCCGATTGCATACGACAAAAATCTGACCCGAATCAGATTTGAAGCCTTTGACAAATCGGAAGAAATACATATCATCAACTTTGCTTCGCACGCAGAGCTTCTGGGCAGCAAGACAAAAAATATCAGCGCCGACTTTCCCGCTTATATGATAAAAGAAATAGAAGAAAAGAATGCAAACTCAAATGCAGTTTTCTTCAACGGCGCAATCGGCGGCATGATATCGGCAAAGGAAATCAAAAAGGTCTACCGCAACGAAATCGACTGCGAGGCTTACACAAAAGAGTTCGGCAAGACTCTTGGCGAAATTGCAAATGCTCTTGAAAACGAAACGGAGCTTGAGCCGCTGATTAACGTTAAATCGGCTCCGATTGAGGTTGCGGCATCAAATTTTGTGCTTATTCTTGCAAGACTTCTCAACGTGCTCAACAACGATATTCTCCGCTTCGGCAAACGCAGCGAAGCCTACATCAGCTCCGAGGTGGGATATCTTGAACTCGGCAAGGGCAGAATCGGTGCATTTCTTGTTCCCGGTGAACTTTTCCCCGAGCTGTGGAACGGCGAATTTTTGCCTTCATGGGAATCTGCAAATGCAAAAAAGGCGAATTACAAGGTTCTCAAAGAAATGTGCAGCTGCGAGCATCAGTTTGTTGTCGGTCTTTGCAACGACGAGCTCGGTTACATTGTCCCCGACAACGATTTTCTGCTTCATAAAAAAACGCCCTACATAGAAAATGCAAACGATATTCTGGGCAGAAGCCATTACGAAGAAACAAACTCAACAGGTCCCGAAACAGCAAGAAAGATTCTTACTGAGATGAATAATCTTATAGACTCGGCAAAATAAAAATGAACGGAGAACTGCCGTGAAATATTACCTTGGAATTGACGGCGGCGGCACAAGAACCACGGCTGCCGTATCCGATGAAAATTCAAACATAATCACAAAAGCCGTTGGCAAAACAATTAACTTTTATGCCGTCGGCATGGAAAACTCACGCAAAAACCTTGCTGAAATAATCGGCAAGCTTGATATTGCGGCTTTTGAGGCGGCATTCATCGGCTGCTCTGCACTTGATAACGAAGCTGACCCCGAAACGATTAATGCTCTTTGCGGCGGAATTATCAATGCAAACAGAATTGCAATGAACAGCGACGTTTACGTTGCCCTTAAATCGGCAAAAGGCAATTGCGTTGCGGTTTGCGGCACAGGCTCAATGGCTGTAGGCGAAAAGGCGGACGGCTCAATTGCCGTCAAAGGCGGCTGGGGGCACATCATCGGCGACGAAGGCTCGGCATATTCAATAGCTGTTAACGCATTGAAAAAATGCTGTGTTTTATGCGATAAAAACACGAACGCTCCCCTGCTCAAAGCGGCTGAAAGCTATTTTGAGGTTGACGGTTTCAGAAAAGCAATTGACGTTATCTATTCCGACGAAACTTCAAAAGACTACATTGCAGGCTTTGCCTCAAAGGTCGGCTCGCTTGCCGAATCGGGCTGTGAGATTTCAAAAGAAATCATCGCATCCGAAGCAAGAGCCTATGCGCAAACGGTTATTACTCTTATCAAAGAGCTTGAAAGTTGCGACGTGCTTTCGCTTTACGGCGGAGTTTTTCAGCATAATACGATGTTCAGAGCCGCTTTTGAAGCCGAAATTCTCAAAGTTTTCCCCGATATAAAAACAGAAATCCTTGATATTCCGCCCGAAGAAGGCGCACTCATAGCAGCGAGGGAATTGAAATGAAAAAACACCTTGAATATATTGAAAACATAAAAGACGTTATTTCGCAGATAGAAGAAAGCTGCGGCGATTCTATAGAAGCAACAGCGCAATTCTTAAGCTCCGCTCTGATTGAAAACAGACGCATTTTTCTTTTCGGCACGGGACATTCGCATATGCTTTGCGAAGAGCTTTTTTACAGAGCGGGCGGTCTGCTCAACATTCAGCCTGTGCTGATTGACACCCTGATGCTTCATATTGATGCGGCGGGAAGCACCGCTGCCGAGCGTGAAGAAGGTCTTGCCGACAAGATTTTTGACGATTACGGTATGAAATCGGGCGACGTTATTGTTATAATCTCAAACTCAGGCAGAAACGGCGTTGTTATTGATATGGCTCTGCTCTGCAAAAAACAAGGTCTGACCGTTATCGCTCTGACAAATCTTCGCCACACAAACGCAGGCGCATCACGCCACCAAAGCGGCAAAAGACTTTGCGAAATTGCGGATATTGTGCTTGACAACTGCGGCTGTGTGGGCGATGCCTGCATTGAGGTTGACGGTGTTGAGGGTAAAATCTGCGCCACCTCAACCGTTGCCGGAGCTATGATTCTTAACGCATCGGTTGCACGTGCAGTTGAGCTTTGTGCGGCAAAAGGTTTTTATCCCGAGCATTTCTGCAGCGCAAACGTTGACGGCGGCGACGATATCAACAACCGCCTGATTGAAAAATATAAAAAGGAGATTAAGCACCTGTGATTTATCCTGTTCCTCAAAAAATAAACCTCAACGGCACACCGCTTGGCGTTAAATCGCTGTCTGTTACAGGCGACTTTGCGGCAACGGCGGAAAAAGTTTTTGCAACTTATTCTTTGCCTGTTTCGGGCGGTTACGGCGTTGTCATTAAATGCATCAGCAAGCAAAAGACATCTTACATCGACGAAATTTCTCGTCTGACTGACGAAAAATATATTATTACGGTTACAGAAAACGAAGCAGTCATTGAAGCTTCCTGCGAAAAGGCATATTCCGTGCCGCACATACGCTTGCAAAGCTCATTAAAAACAACGAACTTAAAACGGGCGAGCTTGAAGATTATCCCCTTTTCAAAAAGAGAGGATATATCGAAGGCTTTTACGGCAACACCTGGGAAAACGGCAAGCGTGTTTCCGTTATGAAACTTATGGCGGCAAACGGAATGAACACTTTTTTCTATGCCCCCAAAGACGACCTTTACCACAGAGAAAAGTGGCGTGAGCTTTATCCCGAAAAAGAGCTTCTTGAACTGAAAGCGCTTTTTGAAACCGCACAGGAAAACTTTCTTGATTTCCACTGGGCAGTCGGTCCCGGTCTTACATATAAATATTCGTCAGACTCCGACTTTGAAAAGCTTATTGCAAAGTTTATGAGCCTTTATGATATAGGCATACGCAATTTCGGTCTTTTGCTTGACGATATTCCGTGGGAATTCCAGTACGAAGAAGACGCAAAGGCTTTTTCAGAGGTTGTTGAAGCACACGTTTTCCTTGTCAACAAAACGTATTCGGCGCTCAAAAAGATTGACCCGTCAATCACGCTGACCGTTTGCCCCACACAATACAGCGGTGACGAAAACGGATATTACATTTCAAAATTCGGCTCGGGTATTCCCGTTGACGTTGACCTTTTCTGGACAGGTGCGGAAATATGCTCCAGAGTGCAGACCGTCAGAGAAGCCGACGAGCTTATGCGCTCAACCAAACACAGACCGCTCTATTGGGACAACTACCCCGTAAACGACTGTGAGATGTACCACGAGCTTCATATGGGCGCTTTAATCGGCAGAGAAAAAGACCTCTATATGCACTGCGAGGGTCTTATTTCAAACGTTATGGAATATGCGGAATGCTCCAAAATTCCGCTTTTGACGGTTGCGGATTATCTGTGGAATCCCATTGCCTACAAGCCCGATGCTTCTCTCAAAAATGCTCACAAGGTTATTCTTGGCGATAACGCAGAGCTTTTCGGTTATTTCGCAGACCACCTCGGTGTTTCCTGCCTTTCAAAATACAGCTCTGCATTTATGAGCGAAAAGCTCTCACATATAGCATTCCTTGAAAGCTGCGGCAAAAAAGACGAGGCTCTTGCCTGCTTTGCCGATTACAACGCAAATATGAGAAAATGTCTTGCTCTTATCAGCGACACAAGCGTGCCTCTGTTTGAAGAAATGCAGAAATGGGTCAGAAAATTTGCAATGTGCTGCGACTTACTTGATGCGATTTACGATGCGCACAACAACCCCTGTCAGCAGACAAAAGAAAACCTTTCATCACTGCTTGAAGAATACAATTCCGATTCGGTTGTGTTAACAGGCTTCTGTCTGCGTGAGGCAGCCGAAAAAACGCTGAAATCGCTTACATAAATCTAAAAATTTGTGTAATTTTACCTGTTTATTATTGAAAATCGGCAATAACCGTGTTAAACTGTTACCATAACATTAAAGGAGAGGTTGCAAAATGAAAAAAACAATTAAAACAGCAATTTCGCTTGTTCTTTGCGTTGCTATGTTGTTTTCCGTTTCAGCTATAGGCTTTTCTGCCGCTGACGAAAACCTTTATTGCGACGGCAGCTGCGAATATTGCCCCACAGTCATTATCCCAGGTCTTGGTCAGTCAGGCGTATTTGTTGTTGACGACAACGGCGAATTCGTGCTCAACAAAGACGGCGAAAGAATTTCAGCTTTCCCTGCATACATTCAGCTTCCCAAGCTCATCGGCAGAGTTGCTCTGCCCGTGATTCTTTCACTCCTCACACAGAGTGACATCGGTCTCACAAATGCTCTTTCAGACGCTATCGGTATGGCTTTCGGTATCAACTCCAGCGACCTTAAAGCCCAGAACACAGGCAACGTTGTAACAGAGAAATATCATAAGCCCTATTCGGAATGCACCGAAGCAGAGCAGAAGCTTATCAATTCTCACATTCCTTTCCACCTTTATGATACAGACCTGCCCAAGGATCATCTTTATTACTTTACATATAACTCATTCGGCAACCACATTGACCTTGCTAACGAGCTTTATGAATATATTCAGATGGTTAAAAGACAGACAGGTCACGATAAGATAAACCTTGTTCCCATCAGCCAGGGCGGCACACTTGCAAGCGCAATGTTTGAATATCACCCCGAGGTTATGGACGATCTTCATAAGGTTATTTTCATCGTTCCTGCTCTTGACGGTTCAACCATCATCGGCGACGTTTTCAACGGCAGAATCAATTTCCTTGATAAAGAATATCTCTACAACGGTTTCCTTGAAAACCTTGGTCTGCTTGATGAAAACACAGCAAGACTTGTTGAAATTCTTCTCAGAATCCTTCCCGACGAGCTTCTTATGAAGGGTCTCAACGCTGCAGCAAGCACCCTTGTTGAAGATATAATGATAAGAAGCACAAGTATGTGGGCGCTTTGCCCCTCAGGCGATTATCCCACAGCGGCAGAAAAATATCTCTCTGACCCCGAAATGGCAGACATCAAAGCTCAGACAGACAAATACTATCAGGCTCAGCTTCACCGTTTTGATAACATAAAAGCCATTCAGGATAAGGGCGTTGACGTTTTCTGCGTTGCCCAGTATGACCATCCTCTCATCAACGTTGGTGAAACATGGGATACACAGAATGCTGACTACATCATTCAGCTTGATTCAACGTCTCTCGGCGCATATGCCGCTAAGGTTGGCGAAACTCTTCCCGAGGACTACGTTCAGAAGAACACCTACTGTCAGAATCCTGACCATAACCACATATCACCTGACAGAGTTGTTGATGCATCTGCAGGTCTTCTTGCAGACACAACCTTCTATTTTGACGGTCAGCGCCACGACCTGACACAGCATAACGACGTTATCCTTAAGCTTGCTTTCCATCTTATCGCTCACGATGATATCACAGACGTTTACTCTTCACCCGAATTCCCGCAGTTCATGAACGGCAGAGACGTAAGAAATCTTCACACCTTCCTTGCAGCTGCCGAAGCAGTTGACGTTTCAGCTCTTACTGCTGAACAAAAAGCTGAGCTTGAAGCAGCCGTTAAGCAGGCAGAAGATACACTTGATAACAACACTGCTCCTGCAGATGCTTTCGGCAAAGCAGAAGAAAGACTCAGCGATATCCTTGTTGAAATCGGTGCAATGGAAGAAATCAAAGAGAAAAAGGATGTTCCTGCTCTTGAGGCAATCAGCCTTTGGCTCTTCGGCAAATTCGGCACAGACGGTTATTCGGAAATCATCATTTCTGTTTTAGGACCCGTGTTCAAGGCTCTTTTCAACGCCATCGGTTCCGCACTTAAATAAACACTAAAATAACGGGTTGTTCCGCGAAGGAACAACCCGTTATTTTTATTATTTATTGTTTTTTTTCATAATTAAGGAAACAATCTTTTTGCTCTCTCTGACCAGCATTTTGGGATTAAGCGCCGCAATGAGCAAACGGTTATTTTCTCTTATCGGTTTAAAGATAAAACCAAAAATAAAGTTTGCAAAAATCTGCGTGGAAAGCGAAGCAACCGCCGCTCCGCAAGCGCCGAATTGAGGAATAAGAATTGCGTTGAGCGTGACGTTGAGCAAAACGCCCGTAAGATTGATAATCCACAGATATTTCTGTTTTTGTTCGGCAACAATCCATACGTTGCGAACAACACCCATAATTGAAAAGCTGAAATACCATATCAAAATTCTCAAAACAGGCACCGTTGCGGCATATTCCGCACCGTAGAGTATGTTGACAATCAGCTCAGCAAAAACCGTAAAAACTATGCTCTGTGCCAGCGAAAGATACTGTGTTATGCAATAAAGCCTTGATACGTTAAGCTCGTATTCAGGCGAATTTTCTTTTTTATTTTCAAGTATAACAGGTCTGAACGAATCGATAATTGCAGTAAAAACAAACTGCGCAATAATAGTGCAGGTTATTGCCGCCGAATAAAAACCGTTTTCGGCTTTGCCTGCAATTTTGGTAAGCATTATGTGGTCTGTGTTCTGAATAACCACAACCATCATTGAAGCAACAATAAAGTGTCTGCTTTTGCCGAGCATTGATATGCCCGTTTTAAGCGAGAAGCCGAGTTTTCCGCCTTTTTTTAAATATATGGCAACCAAAAGAATTGCCACCAGACCAAATTCAACCGAATTTGAAACAGCAAACCAATAAACGCTTTTTTCGGTTGCAAGAAGAAAGATTTTATAAGCGGAAACAACAAAATATACGCCAAGCATAACAAGCGACGAATGCTTTGACATCAGCTTATACTGAAACCAATACTGTATCATTTCAAGCGCCGCAAAAACAAGCGAAAGACTGTAGAGCACACAAACGATCACTGTTTCCGTTTCGCCTGCGTTCATAACGCTTGAAAAAGCAAACACGCCGCCCATACATGCAAGACCCGAAACAAAATTCATCAGCAGCGACGTGCCGATTATTTCGCCTTCTTTTTCAGGGTGCTCAACCAATTCGTGAACAAGTGTTGCATCAAGACCCAGCTTCATCAGCGGCATTGCAAACGCAACAACCGAAGCGGCATACTTGATCAGACCGTAGTTTGCCGGTCCCAGAAACCTTGCGCTGAGCATACCGACGGCAAGCTGCAGCAAGGACTGCAGTATTTTGCAGATAACTATCCACTTTGCGTTGTGAAACACTTTGCCGTAATTCATAGTTCACCCTTAAATCTTAAAACAATCAGTCCGCAGTGCCGCCGTAACGGCACTGCGGATAAATTTTGTTATCCGACGATTCTTCCGTTTTCATCGAACGTGTGATTCATCTCAACAGAAAGACCGTTGGTTTCCCAGACATAGTAGGTCTGGTTAACAATGAGCTGACCCTCTACTCTTACGAAATAGTAGTAACCGTCAACATAATGCAAGCCTGCCTTTGCGGGTTTACCCATAATGTAATAGCACTTAACGCCGTCTTTTTCAACAAAGCCGTCAAGCATTTTACCGTCGGGTCCGAATTCGTAGTTTCCTTCGGGAAGAAGTCCGTTGCCTTCCCAGACATACTTTTTCTGGTTAACGGTGATTTCCCCGTTTGCGCCGCCTGCAAAATAGTAAGCGCCGTCGATTTCAACCAGACCCCAGGATTTTGCCTTACCGATCTTGTAGCAATAAAGAACACCGTCTTTTTCTACTATGCCGTCAAGCATCTTGCCGTCAGGTCCGAATTCATAGTTGGCTTCGGGAAGAAGTCCGTTGCCTTCCCAGACGTATTTAACCTGATTAACGGTAAGCTCGCCGTTTGCGCCGCCGACAAAGTAATATACACCGTCAATTTCAATAAGACCGTATGCCTTGCCCTTGCCGTTCTTATAGTAATAGAGCACGCCGTCTTTTTCTACTATGCCGTCAAGCATCTTGCCGT
>JAGBAK010000075.1 GCA_017938985.1 Clostridia bacterium | reverse complement strand
ATTTTCAACGCAGTTTCTTGCATAGAAAGAATGAACAAAATACACATAGTCGCCGGCTTCGATGTATTTGAAAATCGGGTCAGCCTTTGCGAGGTTGAGTTTGTTCCAACCCATATGAGGGATTTTGAGACCTTCGGGAATCTGACCCTCAAGAGGTCCGACGTATCCTTTTATAATACCCAGACCCATGTGTGCGCCGTATTCAAAGCTCTTTTCAAAAAGCATCTGCATGCCGAGGCATATGCCGAGAATCGGTTTGCCCGCTGCGGCAAGGTCGCAGACAAGCTTGCCCAGACCGCTGTCCTTAAGCTTTTTTGCGGCGTCTGCAAAAGCGCCGACGCCGGGAAGAATTATTTTATCTGCCGCTTCAATTTCAGCCTTGTCGCTTGTGATTTTGCATTCAATGCCGAGACTTTCAAGCGATGAGGAGAGCGAAAAAAGGTTTCCGCAGCCGTAATCAATAATAGCAATCATCAGAGAAGTCCTTTCGTTGAGGGGATTTCGCCGCCAAGAGTGAGGTCTTCAAAAACGGCTTTGCACAGAGCTCTGCCGACAGATTTGAAAATGCCCTCAATAATGTGGTGGCTGTTTTTGCCGTAAAACTGCTTGATATGGAGAGTTACGTCGCTGTTGCGAACAAATGAAATAAAGAACTCTTCAACAAGCTCCGTATCCATACCGCCAACTGCAGGCGTGGGGATGTTTACGTCATAATTGAGATATGCTCTGCCGCTGATATCAACGCTTGAAAGAATAAGGGTTTCGTCCATAGGTAAAACAATACTGCCGTAGCGAGAGATTCCTCTCTTTTCGCCAACCGCCTTTGCAAAAGCCTGACCGAGCACAATGCCCACGTCTTCAACGGTGTGGTGATAGTCAACGTGAGTGTCGCCGATGCATTTGACTTTTAAATTCATCCTGCCGTGGCGTGCAAAAAGCTCAAGCATATGGTCAAGAAAACCGCAGCCGGTGTCAATTTCACTTTTGCCCGTGCCGTCAAGGCAAAGCCATAAATCAATATCTGTTTCGTTTGTTTTTCTTTTGATTGAAGCTTCTCTCATATCTGAGCCTCCAGAATTTCTTTGATTGAATCAACAAGCGTCTGCATATCTTCGTCGCTGCCGACGGTTATGCGCAGATAGTTATCGATTTTTGCTTTGTTGAAATATCTGATAAGTATGTTTCTTTTTCTTAATTCTTCATAAATTTTTGCGGCAGGCATTTTGTCTGTTGCGGCAAAAATAAAATTGGATTTAGAATTTGTGCATTTAAAACCAAGCTCTTCAAGCTTCTTTTGGGTTTTGTTTCTTGTTTCAACAATCTTTGCTATTTTATCGTCATAATATTCATTATCCGCTATTGCAGCGGCGGCAGCTTTGATTGAAAGAGTGTTGAGGTTATAGGGATTAAATGAGAATTTGAGCTTGTTCAGATCTTCAATAATCTCTTTTTGCGCAATGCCGAAGCCGACTCTTAAGCCGGCAAGTGAATGGCTTTTTGAGAAAGTTCTGGTTACGAGCAGATTGGGATACTTTTTAACAAGTTCCATACAGCTGTCACCGCAGAATGCCATATAAGCCTCGTCCATAATAACAAGGTTATCGGGGTTTGATGAAACGATTTTTTCAACGTCAGCGTATGAAAGTGCAAGACCCGTGGGAGCATTGGGGTTGGCAAT
>JAGBAK010000074.1 GCA_017938985.1 Clostridia bacterium | reverse complement strand
GCCCTCATCCCGCCGCTGATTTGAAAAATCAGATAATACCGTTTTGTGCCTTACGGCACACGGCGGCTTGTGGGCAAGCCGCCCTACGATGTAAACTGTTGAAACGTTTCGGGCGACGAAACGTCGCCCCTACGCTGCCGCCGTGGGATTCGATGTTGTTAACGGGCGACCGCAGAGGGTCGCCCCTACGTTGTTGAGGAGGTTAAGAAAACGATAACTCATAGCGAATTTCAGTGTAGGGGCGGATATTATCCGCCCGTTTTTGCAAGCTGTTTTTCGGACAGACACGGAGGTCTGTCCCTACGGTGTTGACGTGGATTTTGCTGCGCTGTTTGGGTTTGTTTATTTTTGTATACTTTTACTAAAATATCTTGAATGTGTTGAATTAATATGTTATAATTGAAAAATAAAACGCAGAGGAGGAGAATTGTGGAAGAAAGAACAAACGTTGCCGTTGAAGAGCAAAGCGCAGCCCTGATGATTGACTACGAAAAAGGCGTTAAAAATCCGCTTATGCGCAACAGGCGGTATATAGGTAACAAAGAGCGTCTCGGCTATATCCTTAACGAAGCGTCGATTACTTTTAACATTGATAATTTCAAAGAACGTTTTATCTATGACGTTGTTAAGATTGATTTTGACTTCCTTGCGCTGTTCGGTCTGTTTTCGGGCATCTGGGACACAATCAACGACACGTTCATCGGCGTTCTTGTTGACAGAACAAGAACCCGATGGGGCAAGTTCAAGCCCTACATACTTCTGGGCAAGATTCCGCTCACGATTCTCGGCTTATGGTATTGGTTTTTGCCTGTTTTGTTCAGCGGCACAAGCACAACCAACGTTGCAAAGCTGACCTTTTATGCCGTTTTTTCAATCATCTGCGAAACGGCAGGCACTTTCACCTCAGTCGCAAGCGCAGGCTTTATGTCAACCATAACGCCTGACCCGCTGGAAAGAACGAGTCTGATAACCTCGGCAAAGCTTCTTGCAGGCTATTTCGGCGCTCAGATTCCCGAGCTTTTGTTCGGCGTTCTGATTGACCTTGTCAACAATAACGTGGTCAACTGGAAAAGCCAGAACCTTTTTATCGGCTTCGGCGTGGGAACGGCTGTCATAAGCTGCGCAATGTCATTTTTCTTTATCTGCATAACGCAGGAAAGAGTTACGCAGACGATTGAAAAACCGAGCATTGTGCAGGGTCTTAAAGCAATTGTTACAAACAGACCGATTTTGCTTTACACTCTTTCGGAATTCCTTGCAGGTTTTGCAGTCAAAAAGAGCAGAGTCAACTATTTCATTGACGTTCTCGGCTCGGCAACCTATCAGACCATCGTCGGCATACCTGCATCGCCCGTAACAACAATCAGCTATGCGTTCATTGCTCCGCTGCGCAAGCGGTTATCAACCAAAGCTATCTGGATTCTTGAGGATATATGGACGGATATGTGCTGGCTCGTTGTTTTCGGCGTGGGGTCAATCGGCGGCGCAAAGAACGGCCTTTATAAAAACAAATGGGTAATGCTTCCGCTGCTTGCGGTTGAAGAAGTTTTTGAAATGTGCGTTTACGGTCTGCGAAAGGTTATCCCCGATGAAATTCTGAACGAATCCATGGACTATTGCGAATGGAAAAACGGCTACCGTGCAGAGGCGATGACGGGCGTTGCAAGAGGCCTTGTAACAAAGCTGCAGGGCATAGCGATGACCTCAATTCAGAATTTCATTATGAAGCGCATAGGCTATATTCAGGGCAAAGCCATCGGCACACAGGCGGACTCCACAAAGTGGTGGATTTTTGCAATGGGCACGGGTATTCCCGTTATCACGGGCGCACTCGGCATCATTCCCAAATTCTTCCACAACCTTAACGGCGAAACACGTGACAGAATGTACCGCGAGCTCTTTGCAAGAAGAGAAGCTGTTCGCAATGCGGTTGAGCTTGCAAAGGACGACGAAGAAATGGCGAAGATTGCGAAGGCACAGATGAAAGGCGAATACCATACAGAGAAATAAAAGTTATAGGTTTCAACAAACATTTGAGGATTGGGGCAGATATTATCCGCCCGTTAAAAACTGCTATGTTTTATCTTTTGCAACCCTCAGGCTTTCGGCGTAGCCGAAAGACGGAGGATTGCAATAAACAAAATATTGCTGAAAAGCCTATAAAAAATGCACCGCAGCGGAACGAACCCCGTTGCGGTGCTTTGCTTATTGCGGAAATACAAGATATTCAATTGCGTTGTCCTGGTCAATCAGCCTGCACAGAAGCTCCGTAACGTTTTCAACAGGCTCTTTCATACCCGTGTCAATCCAATATCTGTAAACGGAGAGAATTGCACCAACGTAAAATCTGACGGCAAATTTGCCCTCGGCGCTCTGATGCGAAATCGGAAAGTAATTGTAAATGCGGTCGTTGAGCATATCCGTGAGCCTGTGGATAAGACCTGCCGTGTAAATTGCGTTGATAAATTTGGCGTTTTCCTGAATAAAATAGGAAACGTAGTAAATAATATCCTTTATTGAAGATACGCTGCGATTGCCGGCATTGTCAATGATTGTTTTTTCGGCGTCCTCAAGGTGAGTTATAAGAATATCCTCTTTGCTTTTGTAATTCCTGTAGTATGCCATTCGTGAAACGCCGGCAAGGTTTGTGATGTCGGTGATGGTGATATCGTTATAATTTTTTTCGTCCATAAGGCGCAGAAGTGCGGTCAGAATGCACTCTTTTGTGAGTATATTTATTTCATTCGGTTTATCCATTACAATTCAACCTCTTTTGTAACAGTTTTGTAATTTTTGAACTTTTGTTGATGATTTGTTCATAAACTGGTGTTACAATTGTAACTGTTATAAGTGTAACAGCAGCAAAAGTTTTTGTCAAGGAGTTTTCAGTCTATGCTTAAGTTAACAAACATCGTCAAAGAATACCCGACGGGCGATTCCAAGGTTGTTGCGCTCAAAGGTGTTGACGTTGAATTCCGTAAAAGCGAATTTGTTTCAATCCTCGGCCACTCGGGCTGCGGCAAAACAACCTTGCTCAACATCATCGGCGGTCTTGACCAGTATACCGAAGGTGACCTTGTAATCAAAAATAAATCAACAAAAGATTTTAACGACAGAGATTGGGACACTTACCGCAATCACTCCGTTGGTTTTGTTTTTCAGAACTACAATCTGATTCCTCACCAGACCGTTCTTTCAAACGTTGAGCTTGCGCTCACACTCAGCGGCGTTTCAAAAACGGAAAGAAAGAAAAGGGCAAAGGAAGCTCTTGAAAAGGTTGGTCTCGGCGACCAGCTCAACAAAAAGCCAACCCAGATGTCGGGCGGTCAGATGCAGAGAGTTGCCATTGCCAGAGCTCTTGTAAACGACCCCGAAATTCTTCTTGCTGACGAACCCACGGGCGCGCTTGACACCGAAACAAGCGTTCAGATTATGGAAATCCTCAAAGAGGTTTCTGCTGACAGACTTGTTATTATGGTTACCCATAACCCCGAGCTTGCAGACGAATATTCAACAAGAATAATCCGCCTTGTTGACGGCAGAATTGTTGATGACACCGCTCCCTACAATTCACTTGAAGAAGCCGAAAAAGCTCAGAATACCCTTGACTCAGCAGAATCAAGCGTAGCACAACCCGAAAAGGGCAGCAAGAAAAAAGCGAAAAAGTCCGATAAGAAAACCTCAATGTCGTTCGCAACGGCTCTTTCGCTTTCGCTCAACAACCTGATGACCAAAAAGATGCGAACCTTCCTCACGTCATTCGCAGGCAGCATCGGCATTATCGGCATTGCGCTGATTCTTTCTCTTTCACACGGCTTTACGCTTTATATCGAGTCGATTCAGAAAGAGGCTCTTACCTCTTATCCCGTTATGGTTGAAAGCGCCATGATGGATATGAATGCGATGATGACAAGCATGACGGGTTCAACTTCGGGCGAGGTCAGCCACGAGCTTGACAAGGTTTATTCAAACACCATGGCGTCAAGCATGATGGAATCAATGACGGCAGGTATGCACGAAAACGACCTTGCGGCGTTCAAGGAATATATTGAAAGCGATGCCTGCAAAATCAAAGAATATTCCAGCAGCATTCAGTATACCTACGGCGGAAAGCTCAACATTTATTCCGCAGACACGTCAAACGGTCTCAATCAGGTTTACCCCAGCCCCGTTCTCAGTATTGCCAACAGCATGATGGGCGGAATGAGCTCAAGTATGGGCGGCATGATGATGGATAACGCTTCCATGGAAACCTATATGAATAAGTTCCTCAACTCCTGGCAGGAGCTTATTGATAACGATGCACTTCTTGAAGAACAGTACGATATAGTAACAGGCAAGTGGCCTTCAGACTATAACGAAGTTGTTCTTATTGTTGACAAAAACCACGAAATCAGCGACATTGCCATCCAGGGTCTCGGTCTTTCAACAATGGAAGATATGATGGAAGGCTTTATGGCAATGACAGCAGGCGAAGAATACGTTCCCAAAACTTATGAGATAGAGTACGATGAAATCATCGGCAGAGAGTTCAGGATTGTTATTGAACCCGATTATTATGCATATGACGAGGCAACAAAGACGTATGCAGATATGCGTGCGGATGAAGAATACGTAAAGAACCTTGTTGCAAACGGCGAAACAATCAAGATTGTCGGTATTGTCAAGCCTGCCGACGGTTCGCTTATGGTTGCAACAACAGGCTCAATCGGTTATACGGCAGACCTTACAACTCACGTTATTGACAAAACGAACGAAGCTGAAATTGTAAAGCAGCAGAAGAATAACCCCGAAATTGACGTTTTCACGGGTCTGCCCTTCAAGACTGAAGAGGAAGAAGCTCCCGAAGCAGAAGCTCCTGCGGCAACAACACCCGAAACGGCTCCTGCAGCTTCAGGCGTGAGCCTTGACCCGCAGATTGATGTTTCTTATACTCCCGTGAGCGATGTCAAAGCAAGCTCAATGGTTGCAAGCGGAAAACCTGCAGTGTCATTCACAGCAACACTCAGCGAAGACGAAATCTATGCAATGATTGACGAAAACTACGTTGGTCAGCAGAGAGACGATATAAGAAGAATGGTTGACCTCTTCCTTCAGAGCAGCCGCACAAAAGAAGAAAAAGAAGAGCTTGCCGGATTGCTCGGCCCCACACTCAATATCCCCGGCGTGGGCGAAATGAGCAGCGAGCAGGCGGTCAATATGATGGGCACGCTCAACAAGAATATGAAGCTTGAAATCCTCACGGGTATGGTCAACGGCGATTACGGCGAAGTTCTTCCGCCCCCCAACAAGCCGGTTGAACCCGAAAATCCCACCGACCCCGAGACTCCCACAGACCCCGAGGCTCCCACAGACCCCGAGGCTCCCACAGACCCCAACGCACCTCAGGAGAATCCTCAGCCTGATGTACCCGAGGTTCCCGTTGAACCCGAAAAGCCTGAAGAACCTCAGACCCTTGCGTCAAGCTACGAGGAATCGTTGAAGATACTCGGCGTTGCAGATAAGAATAAGCCCACTTCAATCAGCATTTATCCGCTTGATTTTGATGCAAAGGACCTTATTTCTGCAGAAATTGCAAAATACAACGCAAAGTTCGGCGATGATACCGATAAGCACATCAAGTACACCGACTATATCGGTCTGCTTCTTTCATCGGTAACGAAGATTGTCAACGTTATTTCATACGTTCTTATGGCTTTCGTTGCAATCTCGCTCATCGTTTCATCGCTGATGATCGGCATTATCACCTATATTTCGGTTCTTGAAAGAACAAAGGAAATCGGTATTCTCCGTGCTATCGGCGCTTCAAAGAGAAATATTTCAAGCGTATTCAACGCCGAAACGATGATAGTCGGCTTTGTTTCGGGTGTTATCGGCATCGGCACAACGCTGCTGCTCACAATACCGATTAACGCTCTTATCAAGCATCTCACAAACATTTCAAACGTTGCCCAGCTTCCCTTGGTTCCCGCAATTATTCTTATTGCAATCAGTATGCTGCTCACGTTTGTTGCAGGCTTGATTCCCTCAAGAATCGCCTCAAAGAAAGACCCTGTTGAAGCTCTCAGAAGTGAATAAAGAATTAAGGTGCACGGTTAACGCCGTGCACCTTTTTTAGTGAATAATGAATAGTGAAGAGTGAACAGTTAAGGGTGGGCGCTGCCCACACCTGTTTTTATTCTGTAGGGGCGACCCCCTGTGGTCGCCCGAATTGAAATATATATGTCGGCTCAAATAATATTGAATGAATAATAATTAATAAAAACGGTGTAGGGGCGGATATCATCCGCCCGTTGAAAAAACTGCGGTGCTTTACCTTTTGCAATCCTCAGTCACTCCGTGACAGCTCCTTTGAAAAGGAGCCCAATGGGTCAGCAACATTTTCGCCGATACCACGTCGGCAACGTAGGGGACGGGTCACCCGTCCCGTGATAACCTTATAATCCAACGGCGAAATCGTAGGGACAGACCTCCGTGTCTGTCCGCAAACCAACGGGACGGCGCAACATAATCATTGAAAATAAAAACGTAAGGACAGATATTTGTTAACACAAACGTGTTAACAAAATGCCCTTTTTGGCCTATGGGTGAAGGGATAATTTCCCACCATAAGAAAGAAGGTGCTTATCTGAACAACTTTGATTATACGTTTTTTCGCTATCCGAGGGCGCTGTTTACCAACCCTGTTTTTGCTTCAATTTCAATTGAGGCACGAACTTTGCTTGCGATGATACTTGACCGCCTTGAGCTTTCACAAAGCAATTCGGAGCGTTTCAGCGATGAAAACGGCAATGTTTACGTAATCTATACCGTTGAGGAAATCTGCAAAAAATTCGGGTGCGGCAATAAAAAAGTCACAAAGCTTTTTCGGGAACTCGAAGCAAGCGAAATGATATACCGCCGAAGAACCAACGGCAGCAGACCGTCGAAAATTTATCTGACAAAAAAATTTTTTAACGCGCTGAAAAAGGACTTTGCAAAATGCATAAACGAACCTTTGCAAAATGTCGAAACGGCACTTTGCAAAGCGTCAAAAACGCCCTCTATCAATAATGAATATAACAATAATAATAATATCAACAATAATTCATCAATCATTGTGACGGATGATGAAATAAAGGAAATGATTGAATATGACTGTTTTTATTGTGAAGAATATGCAGGCGTGCTTGACGAGCTTGTTATGATTATTTCCGACGTGTTCAACGGCACAAGCCCCACTGTGAGAATCGGCAAGGATGATATACCCAGAAGCATTGTTGTTTCACGCTTCAGGATGATTGACTCGGATGATATTCTCAGCATTCTGTGGCAGCTCAACAGAAACACGGTGAAAATCAGGAATATGAAGGCATACCTGATAATGATGCTCTATAACGAGATTGAAACAAAAGAAAGCGGTCTGGCAGCGCTCAAGGCAAAACTGAAGGCGGATTTCGGTTAAAAACCAATCCTACGGCAACAGCGCAGGGGCGACCCTGCGTGGTCGCCCGAACTGAAATAT
>JAGBAK010000073.1 GCA_017938985.1 Clostridia bacterium | reverse complement strand
GCCTCTTGAGGGCTTTGTTTCGCCAACTGAATATGAGGGGAAATTATAGTGGTGCATATATCTCTTTGATTCTTCTTCATCAAGACCGTCAAGAAGCTGAGCGTCGCTCATGGGACCGAGGGTTGTGATGGAAAGAACCTGAGTCTGACCTCTTGTGAACATACCTGAACCGTGAACTCTGTCAAGGAGGTCTACCTCTGCGTTAAGAGGACGGATTTCGTTGATGCCTCTGCCGTCAACACGCTTACCGTCGTCAAGAAGCCAGCGGCGGACAACGTATTTCTGAACCTTGTAAAGGCATTCTTCAATCTTAACTTCCATTTCGGGATAGATTTCATCGAACTTTTCGTGAACCTTATCGTAAACGGGCTTAAGACGTTCGTCACGGATTCTCTTATCGTCTGTATCAAGAGCAAAGCGGATATCTTCGATTGCGAAATCCTTGATTGCTTCGTACATTTCGGGATCGGGATCGTTTGAGGGGAAATCAACCTTCTCTTTGCCGCATTCAGCCTTGATCATGTTGATGAATTCAACGATTCTCTGGTTTTCTTTGTGAGCGAACATAATGCCGTCATACATATCGTCGTTGGAAACTTCGTTTGCGCCTGCTTCAATCATAGCAACAAGGTCGCTTGTTGAAGCAACTGTAACGTACATATCGCTCTTTTCTCTCTGCTCAAGCGTGGGGTTGATAACGTATTCGCCGTCAACAAGACCGACAACAACACCTGAGATGGGACCTTCCCACGGAATTTCGGAGATTGAGATAGCAATTGAAACGCCGAGCATAGCGGTGATTTCGGGCTGGCAGTCGGGGTCAACGGACATAACCGTTGCAACAACGCCAACGTCGTTTCTCATATCCTTGGGGAAAAGAGGACGGATGGGTCTGTCAATAACTCTGGAAGCAAGAGTTGCCTTTTCGCTTGCCTTGCCTTCACGGCGCTGGAACGAACCGGGAATGCGGCCAACGGAATAAAGCTTCTCTTCATAGTCAACTGAAAGAGGGAAGAAGTCTACGCCCTCACGGGGTTTTGCAGCCATTGTAGCTGTACAGAGTACGTTTGTTTCGCCGTAGCGAACAAGGCAGGCGCCGCCTGCAAGCTGAGCCATCTTGCCAACTTCAACAACAAAAGGTCTGCCGGCAATTTCGGTTTCATACTTTTTGAAAGCTTCAAAAAACATTGTAATACCTCTCTGAATTTTATATTTCCACAGGCGACCCGGCTTAGCAATAAATCCAGTTTCCGATAAAGAATCGGGAACTCGATTCACTGCTAAAACCGTAGTCCGGCCGCCTGAAAGGATGCGAAATAATGCTAAATTAACATAACAAAGCAGGCGGGAAAATGAATATCCTGCCTGCTTGCTTTGGCGAAAATTATTTACGGATGCCGAGTCTTGCGATGATTGAACGGTAACGCTCAATGTCAACCTTCTGAAGGTAAGCAAGAAGGTTTCTTCTGTGACCAACCATCATAAGAAGGCCTCTTCTTGAGTGGTGGTCCTTCTTGTGAACCTTAAGATGCTCGGTAAGGTCGTTGATTCTCTTTGTGAGAACAGCAATCTGAACTTCGGGTGAACCTGTGTCGCCCTCGTGAGCTGCAAATTCCTGCATGATTGCGGTCTTTTCTGCCTGTGTCATTTGTTTTCACCTCATTAAAATATTTGCCTCTGCCCCCAGAAAACGGCAGGTGAAGTTCCTCAGAGAGGCTTACTCCGAAGTCCGAGAAGCGGGCACGTGCAAAAAGGATTATATCACAAACAACCTGCCGTGTAAAGCCTTTTTTTAATATTTTTACTCAATAATATATAGAAATTCCCGTTCGATGCAATTAATTTTTTAAACAATTTAAACTAAACCGTTTCAGCGCTGCGGCATAGTATGAAATAGGGAGAGATAAGTTTTCTCTCCTTAAAACAACAAGGCGGCTGCGTCAACGGTGGCAGCAATGCCCACGGGGAGCCGGGTGACACACCGCAGCCGCCATCATATATAAGTGAAAAGTGAAGAGTTAATAGTGAATAGTTCCGGAAGGGCTTCGCCCTTGCCCATTTTAAAATGAAGAGTTAAGAGTGAATAGTGAATAGTTTTGGAAGGGCTTCGCCCTTGCCCGTTTTAAAGTGAAGAATCAAGAGTAAATAGCTGTAGGTGTGCGTTGCCGAACCCGTTTTAATCCGGAGTTATTGGTTCTGAATTCAACTCCGTAGGGGCGACCATTGGTCGTCCGTCAAAATAACGCAAATCCTGCGTCGGCATTGTAGGGACAGCCCTTGCGGCTTTCCGGAAACGGCTTGAAAAAACGGGCGGATAATATCCGCCCCTACTCTGAAATTCGATGTAAATTATCGTTTCCTTAACCTCCGCTTCACCGTAATGGCGACAATTTGCCGCCTATTCCGACACAAATATTCCACGGGTAAAATCCGTATTACGGCGGCAAAAACTATCTGCGTATGATAAGAACGTAATCACCAAACGAAAGGCGGCAAACACAATGTTATACAACTCATATGCAGTAACTTCCTACACTTACGAGGACTACAAAAAGACCTCCTTTGCACGCACGGAATCTTCGTATTCTTCATCAAAAAACTGCAACGCAGGCTATCTGATTCTCAAAATACTTGCAGTTGTTGCCGTTGTTATCGTTGCCGTAACCGCAGGTCTTAAGCTTGCTCCCTCGGCTGAAAAAATCAGCACAAACAATTCATACGCCTGCGTTGAAGCGGGCAACGCCGAAGCCGGGAACAATACGATTTATTTTTAATTCCTCCCGTAAAACAAAGACGAACGCCGGATTTTGAAATACATCTCCAACCAACCTTTCAGCATAAAAGCCTGCAGGTCAGAAGTCTTGCAGGCTTTTTGGTTTGCCGGTCAGAATCAGAACCCTCTTTACGCAGGCAAGGCTTGCTGTCGGCGTACAAATTCCTTGACATTTTTTTGCACGGGTGGCATAATAAATTAAATATATAATAAAAAGACCATTATACTCTACAGACGAATCGAGGATAAATATGGCTAACAATATAAGGTACGTGTGCTGCTGCCACACGGGCAGAGTCAGAAAAAACAATCAGGATAACTTTTTTGTTGACTGGAAATATCTTTACAGTGAAAACTATGCACTTGAAGAACCCATTTCCGGCTTTCATTCTATTGCAGACAAGCCTGCTTATGCCGTTTTTGACGGTATGGGCGGCGAAAAACACGGCGAAATTGCATCTTTCATTTCTGCGTTCACTTTCAGCAAGGCGCTCAAAACCGTTTCGGGTGACCCCGCAACCGTGCTCAACAATGCCTGCTATATGATGAACGATGCGGTTTGCGATTTTATGCGCGATAATTCAATCAGAAGTATGGGTTCAACGGCTGCAATTCTGATGTTTGACCCTCAGTTCGTTACCGTTTGCAACCTTGGCGACAGCGGAATTTTCAGAGTCAACGAAAGCAGCCTTCTCAAGGTTTCGACCGACCACGTTGAATCAAACTCCGCTTTTTCCTCCAAGCCGATGCTCACTCAGTTTGTGGGCATCCCCAAAGAAGAATATCTTATTGAACCGTCAATCAGAATTCTCAGCCACAGCGTCGGCGACAGATTCCTTATCTGTTCGGACGGTCTGACGGATATGGTCAAAGAGGCCGATATTGCGGCAATCATCAACTCCGCACCCGACATCGACGTTGCGGCTGACCTGCTTCTTAACGAAGCGCTTAAACGCGGCGGCTACGATAACACAACCATCATCATTTGTGAAGTTTGCTGATTATATCAGCGATTGAGGAGGATACAAATGCTGGATCTCAGCAACGTTTGGCCCGAATGGCGAGCAACCGATAAGGTCGGCGAAGGCTCATACGGCAAGGTTTACCGCTGTGTTCGTAACGAATACGGCATTGAATCCGTGTGCGCAATCAAGGTTATTTCCATTCCCCAGAATGACGACAGCGTTGAAGATATGCGTTTTGAGGGTCTTTCAGAGGCGGCTTCGTGGGCATACCTGAACGATATTGTCACCGATTTTTCAAACGAAATAAAGGTTATGGAAATGCTCAAAAACGCGCCCAACATAGTTTCGGTTGAAAACTACAAAATCATAAAAAGAACAGCTACTCTCGGCTGGGATATATATATCCGCATGGAATTTCTGACAGGCTTCCCCGACTATGCCTCAACTCACAAAATGACCGAGGCAGACGTTTTCAAGCTTGCCAAGGATATCTGCACAGCGCTCTCAATCTGCTCCAAAAAGGGAATTGTTCACCGTGACATCAAGCCCGACAACATTTTTATTGATGAATACGGCAACTATAAGCTCGGCGATTTCGGCGTTGCCCGCAAGCTCGCCAAAACAATGGACAGTATGTCACGCAAGGGTACGTACTCATATATGGCTCCCGAGGTTTACAGAGAGGAGCATTATGACACCCGAGCCGATATCTATTCGCTCGGCACTGTTATGTATAAGCTTCTCAATAACAACCGCGACCCGTTCATTGATGCACGTCAGGCAGTTGTCACCGTCAGCGAAAGAAGCTCGGCTCTTTCACGCAGACGAAAGGGCGAACCTCTTCCGCCGCCTGCGTTTGCAAGTCCCGAGGCTGCAAGAATCATTCTCAAAGCGTGCGCATTCAATCCCGATGACAGATATAACACCGTTGACGAATTCAAAGCGGATATTGTCAGAACAATGAAAAACGGCACGGACTTTTTCGGAGTTGATAATCCGCCCGAAGAACACCGCAAGTCCGGCAGAATCAGAATTTTTGAAATAGATAACGTGGGCGAAAACTTCCGCAGGAAACCCGAAGAAAAAGAAAAATCGCCGTCTGTTACCGTTGCTCCTGCGCCCGAAAAAGAAAAGGCAGAGGTTAAGCGTGAAGAGACAAAGATTTTCAGCGTCAGGCCCGACTGCCTGACATTCGGAGATGAAAAGGTTGAAAAACCGCAGGGCAGCTGCATTATTTCAGACCCGCCCAAAACCGTCCGCAAACTGATAAGACCGATGGACATTGAGTCCGACCTGCCCCTTCTGAGACCCGATGCGGAGCCTCAGAGAGAAAGGAGCTCTGGCTCAAACCCTATTTCAAGCCCTACACCGGCAGATAAGGCTCCTCAGGAGCCGTCAAAGGTGCAGGGCAGCCATCCCGTTGAACAGTTCAATGCACCGCCAAAGGAGCAGAAAGCTCCGCCCGTTGTGCAAATAAATCAGCCGATACCGCGCGAACCGTCTGCTATTGACGATTCAGCCGCAAAAAAGCCGCCCAAAAAGAACAAAATCAGCGGCGGAAAAATTGCGGCGATTGTTGCGGTGATTGTTATTGTTGTCGGTGCGGTTGCCGCGGCAGCATATTTCCTGCCCGATCTTCTTCAGGAGGCAAAGGATTCGGAAAACAACGTTGACAAAACGGTTGACCACACCGTTATTGTTGAGTCGCCCCAAGGCTATAGCATTGAAAAATACAATTCAGACGACGTCCTTTTTGAGGTTGAAGAATATGACGACGAAGACAGGCTTACAGGCTCTGTTGAATATGTTTTTGACGAAAAAGGCGACGCAATAGGCTATAACGAATATAACAAATCAGGGCAACTTGTTGATGAAATAAGATATTGATGAAATTAGGAGCTGATTGAGTATGAATGAATACGGTTCGCTTGATTTCACTCTTCGTTCGGAAGAAAATTTTTACGAAGCGGCAGACCTCGAAAGCTTCCGTGACCAGGATGCCGACATAATTTACGATCACCTTGTCAGGCAGATGCGTCTTATCCCGTTCGGCGATTATCTGCGCCGCTATATCTATATGCAGGCAGGCTTTGACGGAAACTTTGAACAGGTAGACTTAAGGGAATTCCAGAATATCATCATCGAATCCTTCCGTGACGGCGGTACACCTGCGTCGTTTGACAAAACAACGGCAAAGCTCAGCTCGCTTTCAAAAAACTGGCTGACCCAGAATTCCGTAAACCGCAACGTCATCTTTCTGCTCGGTTTCGGTCTCGGTATGACCGTTGCCGACGTTTCAACCTTCCTTGTCAACGTTCAGCGCGAAAGAGATTTTGACTTCAAAGACCCGTTTGAAATCCTGTGCTGGTACTGTCTTAAAAACAGATACAATTTCAGCACGTTCAGCCGCCTTTGGGAGCAATATCAGAATCTGCCGCCCGTTGACGACGATGAGGTTTACGCCGACCAGACAATGGGTATAAGGGATAACTTTTTTAACGTTAAAGACGAAGAAACCCTGATGACCATGCTCGCAAGGCTCAAATTTTCAAAAGCTCACCGCAGAATCAGCGTTACGGCAAAAAAATATTTCGACGAGCTCTATCTCGCCTCCCGTGAAGCTGTTGCAAAGCAGTTCAACCTTGACGAGGAAGAACGCACCAAAACAAAGGTTGCGGAATATTTTGCACGTACAGAAAATTCAGAGCGCCTTTCAAGAGAGGAAAAGCTCACCGCCGCCGCAAAAATACGCAGTGAACAAAAAGTGTGGACGGCAGATGACGTCACAGAAGGCGACGTTGAAAAATTCATCTGCTGCGGCGTGCCGATTGATAATAACGGCAACCTCAAAAAGTTTTCGGCTTCAACGCTCGCAAAGCATTTCAGCAGCAAGCGCCTGAGCCGCCAGCATCTGCGTGAAATCAACCAGGGCAAGGCGGATATTGACCGTTTTGACCTGATAACCCTTAACTTCTTTGTTGTTTCGCAGGATGACAGCATCACAAACAATCAAAAGCGTTTTGCGGCTTTTCTTGATTCAACAAACAAGATGCTCAACAAATGCGCAATGGGCGAGCTTTATATTGCAAATCCCTACGAATGCTTCCTTCTTCTCTGCACGCTTTCGGACTATCCCCTCGGCGCTTATGCCGACGTGCTCGAAAAATCCTTTGAAGAAGAATAATAAAAAGAACAAGGCGGTCGGATTCAACCGACCGCCTTTTCGCTTTTATCGTTCTGTAATATCAATAATATGAATCCTGATATGCCTCAAGCCATAAATCATAATAGGGGTTATCCCAGCGTGTGCCGTCTGTATATTCAACGTAGCGCACGCAGGCGTGAGCATAGTGGGTGCCGTAATAAACACCGCTCCAGTATTCGCCGCTTTCTTTCAGACTCTGTGTTGTATGAGCTGAAATTCCGCTTGTATATCTGAGAAGATTTTCGTTGCTCGGTGTGCCCGAATAATAATATACGGGGTCGCCGTATGAATCGTATTCCAGCGTAGAAAGATAAACCGTGCTTACGGTTTTTGAGGTGTCGTTTCTGATAGCGAACCTTACGCAGTCATCATATTCATACGTATAAAGCTCAACCGTACCGTCAACAACGTAAACTTCCTGTGCGGCTTTGTAATATTCAAGTTCAGCCGCCGTCAGTCTATCAAAAGCGGCAGCAACGTCGCTGTCATCAACGTATTCCTGCAAATCTTCAAGTTCGGTTCTTGCCGAACCAAAATCAAGTTCCGAGATATATGTATCAAGCTTTCCGATAACGTCTTCTTTATACTCGTATTTTGCGGAATAAATCAGGCTGTCAACTTCGTCATAGTTCTCATAGCTGTAACCGATGCCGTTCAGAATATTCAATGCGTCTTCATATTCGCCGTCTTCCATATGCTCCAGAGCATTCAGGTGGTTTTCAACGTCGTCTCTGCCGTCATCGATATCCGCCTTGACGTTTTTGGCTTTGCTTTTAACCTTTGATTCGTCACTTGAAAGATATTTTTTCAGTTCGCCCGACGCCTCGTCATAACTTATCTTAAGACCAAAGAAATCGTCTCTGATCTGACCAACCGCTTTTATGTCGGCTTTTATCTGCTCTTCTCTTTTATTTTCGCTGATTTTCTTGAACGCAAAATATCCGCCTGCTGCCGCAAAAACAAGAACAAAAACAATAATTATTGCGGCAATCGCCTTGCCTTTACCCTTTTTCTTGGGCTGCGTAACGGGCGGTTGCGATGAAGCGAAAGGAACGTTATGCGGCGGCGGTGCGTAAGGAGTTCTGACCGTCCTTGACTGCTGAATTTTTTCGGTTTTGTCGGGTATGACGGGAGCCTTTTCCGCAATCGACTTGGATTTATCGTGAACAAGGTCGTCCATAAACAGCGGCACCGATTTCACGCTTTTGCTCTGCGAAAAATCCTTGTTTTCGCCCTTATGTGCGAAGCCTTTGGTTGAATCAACGGGAACGTTGCCTGTTTCGGGGGCATTTGCAGAGTATTCCTTGAGCGCCGCCTTGAATGCACCGGGTGAAACGAACCTGTTTTTCGGATCGTAGGAACACGCTTTGATAATGATTTTTGACATAGGCAAAGATGCGTCAACAGGTGCAGGCAGATTTTCGCCTCTCATTCTGTTTACAAGCGCCGCTTCTCTGTCATGGTAAGCAACCGTTTCGGCGTAAGGGTCCGTGAAAGGGTCTCTGCCCCTGTTGAGGAGCTTATACATAACCATACCCAGCGAATAGATATCCGCTCTGTTGTCATATTCGGCGCTGTGATACACCTCGGGCGCCATATACGTATATGTTCCTTTTTTCGACATTGCGATTGAAGCGTGTTCAAGCTTTCTTGCAACGCCGAAATCGCCTATTTTATAGTTACCGTAGTTATCGATAAAAATATTATCGGGCTTTATGTCACGGTGGATGATGTTCTTTTCTTCGCAAACCTCAAGGGCGCTGCAGATATCCGTGGCAAGCCTTGCAACCGCGCGCTCCGTGAAATTGTTCTTTCTTGCGAATTCGCTGAAAGTAGTGAGATACTCCATCTGGATATAGATATCCCAACCGATTCCGTCTTTTTTCTCAACGATTTTGTAGTTTTCAACCGAAACAATGTTGGGTGCGCCCTTGAGAAGCACCATCATCTTGATTTCGTTTGCAAACTCGTCAACAATCTCTTTGAAATGAGCCTTGACCGAATCTTCGGAAGCGTATTCCGCCCTGATTGCGTTGATTTCGCTCTCGCTTTTGGGTATGGAAATCACCTTGATTGCGCATTCGGTTTCGATATCGTATTCTTTTCTGACACACCTGAAAACCTTGCCGAAGCTTCCTTCGCCAACCTTCTGCACAGCTTTCCATTCAGGCCATATTTCGCTGAAATCGGGCAGCAATCTCTCATCCACACTAATCTCTCCTTTACAGCGCATATCATACAAAATATATGATATATTTAAAGCGGTTAAATGTCAAGCAAGGTATCTGTTTTTTCTTTTAAAAAATTTACAATATGTTAACCGATTGTGTGTTTTTTTATTATACAATGTTTAACAGATGAATTTTGCGGAGGTCTTGTTTTGCTGGGATACGTCAGGGCTTATAAACCCGATATGAAAATGAAAGACTATGAGTTATACAGGGGAATATACTGCTCTCTGTGCCGTGCCCTGGGCAGAAACTACACCCCCGTTGCGCAGCTTTTTCTCAGCTACGATTTTACGCTCGCCTGTATTCTTCGCCTTGCGGCGGCAGAAAGCGGTTGCAGCTTTTCGCAAAAACGCTGTCCGTATAACCCTGCAAAAAAATGTATGATTTGCGGCAGCAAAGAAGTTTTTGACCTTTGCTCTCACGCACTGATAATCACTGTTTATTACAAAATTCTTGATAATCTTCACGATAAAGGATTTTTTTCAAAGCTTGCGGCAGCGCTTGTTTTTCCCGCCGTTGCGCTGATGCACAAAAAAGCCGCAAAGCGTGCTCCCGAAATCGAAGCAGCCGTTTCCGAAGCAATGAAAAAACAGGCGGAAACCGAAGCAAAGCAAAACCCGTCAATCGACGAAGCGGCTCACCCCTCTGCCGAAGCGCTCGGCAAGGTTTTTGCCCTTGGCTTTGACGGCGAAAAACACGGTGCGCTTTATTCAATCGGCTATATGACAGGCAGATTCGTTTATATTCTCGACGCTGCCGACGACCTTGAAAGCGACGTTAAAAAGGGCGGTTTCAATCCGTTCAAGGGTGAAGATATTTCAGACGAAAACGGCAGAAAAGCCTTTGCCGACAGGGTCAGAGGAATGCTCAACCTGACCCAGAGCGAGGCTCTTGAAGCCTTTGATACGCTTGACTTAAAACGCTTTTTCGATATGACCGAAAATATTCTGCTTGAAGGTCTTACAAACTGTGCAGAAAAAGTGCTTGCAAAATACGGCAACGAAACCGAAAAGAGCAAGCAATACGTGGTGGAATGAGGTATAATTATGAGAAATCCCTATGAAGTTCTCGGCGTGCCCGACGGCGCACCGATTGACCAGGTAAAAGCGGCATACAAAATTCTTGCCCGCAAATATCAAAACGATAACAGCTTTGAAGCTCAGCAGAAAATGGAAGAGCTTAACGCCGCCTATGACAGCATTATTATGAATTCGGGTTCCTCTTACCGCAATACAGATTACTCAACGGGTCAGGATTATTCCGATATAACCGCAAAAATCCGTTTCGGCAGGTTGGACGATGCCCAGATTCTGCTTGACGGAATACCCGAGCAAAGCCGTGACGCACAGTGGTATTATCTCAAAGGCACCGTTATGCAAAAAAGAGGCTGGCTTGAAGAAGCCGCAAACCATTTTGCAACGGCAAGCAGAATGGACCCATCAAACAACACCTACAAAATGGCATATAACAGAGTTATCAACGCCAGTTCGGGCGGTTACCGCACCGAACGTCGCAGGACCCGTTCAGGCAGAGATAACGATTGCTGCTATTGCGACTGCTGCTGCGATTTGCTTTGCGCCGATGCCTGCTGCGAATGTATGGGCGGCGACCTTATCTCCTGCTGCTAAATTTTACCGAAAGGTTGTTTTTGCTTGAAACAAAGTTCAAAATGTGCCATAGGCGGAATTGTTTCGGCGCTGTCGCTCGTGCTGATGATATCCGTTGCGGTCGTTCCGTTTCTGACCTATGCGTTGCCTGCCGTTGCAGGTGTTCTGATAGTTTTCATTGTTGTTGAAATTGACAAAAAATGGGCGTTCGGCGTTTTCTCTGCCGTTGCAATCCTGGCGTTTCTGCTTGTTCCCGATAAAGAAGTTGCCATGATGTATATTGCGTTTTTCGGCTATTATCCGATTATCAAAGCCATTCTCGAAAGCAAACTGCCCGTTGTTCTTGACTGGATAGTCAAGGTGCTGATTTTTAACCTGACAATGGTTGCGGCATACCTTGTTCTGATTTACCTTATGGGCATATCGGTTGACGAAATCACAGAATACGGCATCATAGCCGTGCCGATGCTTCTGGGCGCAGGCACAGT
This sequence comes from Clostridia bacterium, assembly GCA_017938985.1. GTDB lineage: Bacteria > Bacillota > Clostridia > Oscillospirales > Acutalibacteraceae > CAG-177. Next base: position 43,080 of record JAGBAK010000073.1, on the reverse strand, counting down.
GGCTTTTATCGCCTACGATATCGCCCTGACAAGAATTATTTCGCTTTATGTGATAAAATGGAGAAAATATTTTAAAAGATATTTCAAATAACAATTGAATTTTTTAAATATAATGTTATAATTAATGCGTATGCTGAAAAGTGTGCGCATTTTTCTATTCCTACGGAGGATTGATTATGAAAGAATTTGTTAATATCGGTATGATAGGCATCAGCGGCAGAGGCAGCGGTATGCTCCGTGAGCTTCTCAAATGCGACGGTGTCAGAGTTCCTGCTGTTTGCGATAAATACGAAGACAGAGCCATGAACGGCAAAAAGATAGTTGAAGAAGAGGCAGGCAACACACCTGACGTTTATCTTGACCACAAGGAGCTTCTTGCAAGAGACGACCTTGACGCAGTTTTTGTTGCAACAACCTGGATTACACACGCACGCATTGCCATTGACGCAATGAGAGCAGGCAAGCACGTTGCAATGGAAGTCGGCGGCGCAGCAAGCGTTGAAGAATGCTGGCAGATGGTCAGAGCAAGCGAAGAAACAGGCAAATTCTGCATGCTTCTTGAAAACTGCTGCTATGACAGAAAAGAAATGGCAATTTTCAATATGGTCAAGCAGGGTATGTTCGGCGAAATCATCCATATGCAGGGCGGCTATCAGCACGATTTGCGTGACGAAATCTCTCTCGGCAGAGAAAACCGCCACGGCAGACTTTTCAATTTCCAGCACCGCAACGGTGAGCTTTATCCCACCCACCAGCTCGGTCCCATCTCAAAGGTGCTTGAAATTAACAGAGGTAACAGATATCTTTCAGTTTCATCGTTCGCAACAAAATCAAGAGGTCTTAACGAGTGGATTAAGGCAAACAAGGGCGAAGATTATGACCTTGCAAACTACAGCTTCAATCAGGGCGACGTTGTAACAACCGTTCTCAAATGCGCAAACGGCGAAACCGTTGTTCTCACTCACGACTGCTCGCTGCCCAGACACTATTCCAGAGCTTACAGAGTTCAGGGCACAAAGGGCATCTATATGGAAGACGGCAACACCCTCTTTATTGAAGGCTTCACCAAGCACGAAGATAACTGGATGCATCCCGGCGAGGATTTCGACAAATATCTTGAGCAGTTCGAACATCCTCTCTGGAAAAAATATCAGATTGACGGCGTTCACGCAGGTCACGGCGGTATGGACTATCTTGTTCTCAGCGCATTCGCAGAAAGCGTAAGACTTGACGCCAAGCCTCCCATCGACGTTTATGACGCTGCAACCTGGATGGCGGTAACCTGCCTTTCAGAAGAATCAATCGCAATCGGCGGCGCACCCGTTCCGTTCCCCGATTTCACAAACGGTATGTGGATTGACCGTGAGCCTTACCGCAGAGGCGTTTTCTGCCTTGACGAGGTTTGCTCAGACTTTTTTGAAGAGAAATAATTTATAAGGGGTATTACCGATGAAATATTACATAGGCGTTGACGGCGGCGGCACAAAAACCGCTTTCGCCCTTTTTGACGAAAACAAAAAAATGCTTGAAACCGTAACAGGTCCCGGCAGCAACCACGAAAACCTTGAGGACGGCTTTGTTGCCGCAAGCCAGATTATCTGGGACGGTCTTAACGAGCTTTGCCGCAAGGCAGGCACCGAGCTTTCCAAAATCAGCTTCACTCTGATGGGTCTTGCAGGTATCGACCACCCCTATCAGTATGAGATTATGTGCAAAATGCTCCGTGACAAGGGTCTTGAAAACTTTGAGGTTTATAACGACGGCTTCATCGTTGTCAAGGCAGGCTCCGAAACGGGCGTTGCAATCGGCTATAACTGCGGCACGGGCGTTTGCTGCAACGGCATTGACGTTGACGGCAACCGTATGATGCTTGCAGGTCTCGGCGATTTTTCGGGCGATATCTCGGGCGGCGGCAACATCGTTGTCAAAGCCTTCGAGCTTATCTATAACGAGCTTTTCCTCGGTCTTGAAAAAACGCTCATCACCGATATGATTATGAAAGAATACGGCTTCACACGCCGCGAAGAGCTTCTCGGTCTTATTGAAAAGATTGAGGGTGAAAACGGCGACGATTATATCAGAACCTTTGTAAGCGCATTCTTTGAAGCGGCAAAGCAGGGCGACAAGCCTGCCCTTGAATACTGCGAAAGAATGGCAGAAAGAGGCGCAAGACTCATTGCCGCCCTTTCAAAAGAGCTTAATTACGGCGACGGCGAAGAGGTTGAGGTTGTTCTTTCAGGCTCAATCAACGTTAAGCTCGACAATAAAGCTTACCTCGATATGCTTCTTGAAAAAGCAGAAAAGTACAGCGGCAAAAAGCTTAAGTTCATCAAACTCACCCAGCCTCCCGTTACAGGCTGCGTTAACTGGATACTGCAGGATTTTGCAAACTGAAAGGAGAAACCGCTATGAAAGAAATCAACGTTGCCGTTATCGGCGCAGGCAGCACTTATTGCCCGGAGCTTGTTGACGGCTTCCTCAAAGCAAAGGACAGCCTTAAACTCAAAAAGATTTCGTTTATGGATATCGACGAAAGAAAAAGAACAATCGTCGGCGACCTTTGCGTTCGTATGCTCAAAAATGCGCAGTGTGACTGTGAGGTTGTTTTCACAGACGACCTTGACACCGCTCTTCAGGGCGCAGATTTTGTTGTTACTCAGATAAGAGTCGGCAAACTCCCCTGCCGTCACCTTGACGAGAGCATTCCCAAAAAGTATGACCTCATCGGTCAGGAAACAACGGGTATCGGCGGATTCTTCAAGGCTCAGAGAACAATCCCCGTTATCAAGCACATCTGCGAGCGCATCGAAGCCATCTGCCCCGACGCATGGCTCATCAACTTCACAAACCCCTCGGGCATCGTTACCGAGTTCATCCTTAACCACACCAACGTCAAGAACATCGGTCTTTGCAACGTTCCCATTGATATGCTTGACGATATCAAAGAAATCACGGGTCTTGACAGCGACATCACCTACGTCGGTCTTAACCATCTGAGCTGGATTACATCCGTCAAGAAGAACGGCGAAGAGCTTCTTCCCGGTCTTATCGACAGCGGCTTCTCACCCAAGGTTATGGCAAACATCAAGGATGACGGTTTCTCAATCGACTGCCTGAGAACAATTCAGGCTATCCCCTCCTCATATCTTCAGTATTATTACTGCCGTGAAGCAAAGCTTGCTCACCAGAGAGAGGACGAAAAGACAAGAGCACAGGTATGCATGGAAATCGAAGAACAGCTTCTTGAAATGTATAAGGACGAAAACATCGTAACCAAGCCTGCTCTTCTTGATAAGCGCGGCGGTCACAAGTATTCGCTTGCAGCCGTTTCACTCATCGACTCACTTGCAAACGATAAGCGTGACGTTCACGTTGTCAACATCAAGAACAACGGCACTCTGCCCTTTATGGCTGATGACGATATCGTTGAAATTGCCGCCGTTATCGGCGCTGACGGTGCAACACCCGTTCCCGTAACAGAAAAAATAAACGACCACATCGTCGGTCTTATGAGAGTTGTCAAGACTTACGAAAAATACGCAGTCAAGGCAGCAATCACAGGCAACGACGATTACGCAATCAAGGGACTGCTTGTTCATCCCCTTGTCGGCGACTGGGAAAAGACAGTTAACTGCTTCAACGAGCTTAAAGAGGCTCACAAAGAGTTCCTTCCCCAGTATTTCAATAAATAATAAACCGGATGCTCCGTCTGCAAAGGCGGAGCATTTTTATTTAGTGAAAAGTGAACCGTAGGGACAGCCCTTGCGGCTGTCCGAAACAACAGAGTTAATATTTACTTTGGCGAGTTATATTGCTTCGCAGTTTTTTCAACACCGTAAGTCGGCGTTTCGTCGCCCGTATAAATCAACTGTTCTTCTTATTTGCACAAATGTTGCCCGTTATGTTTGTATATTCTGCTACATTGCCGCCTTGCCCTTGATTTTTATAATTCATTAATGCTATAATTAATTTGTATAGTCAGACGAAAGGATTGATAAAAATGAGAAAAGTAATAAACATCAATGAAGGCTGGGCTTTCACAAAAGACGGCGTAACCGAAAACATCAATCTTCCCCACACCTGGAACGGCATTGACGGTCAGGGTGGCTGCGACAGTCCCGATTATTGGCGCGGCAAATGCGCTTATAAAAAAATAATCCCTGCTTATGACGGCAGAGTTTTTATTGAAATCAACGGTGCAAACACCGTTTGCGAGGTTTTTGTTAACGGTATTTTTGCAGGCAGCCACGATAACGGCTATTCCATGTTCCGCTTTGAAATCACAAATCTTCTCCGTGAAGGCGAAAATCTTCTTGAAATCAACGTCGATAACAGTCCCAACGAATTCCTCTATCCCCAGATGGCAGACTTCACGTTCTACGGCGGTCTTTACAGAGACGTAAACATCATCTGCGAAGTTGCCGATTCTCATTTTGCGCTGCTCGACAAGAGCCTTTGCGGTGTGTTCATCACTCCCAGAGTTGACGGCAAGGTTTTCATCAAGAGCTTTGTTGAGGGTTCAACCGAGGGTCTTGAAAAGCATTTTGCAATTGCCGACGCAGAGGGCAAGGTTGTTGCTTCGGGTTACACCGCAGCAGACGCAGAGTCAACTTATCTCACCGTTGACGACGTTAACCTCTGGAACGGTATGGAAAATCCCTATCTTTACAATCTGACCGCAAAGCTCGTTAAAGACGGCGAGGTTGTTGACGAGGTCAGCGACCGTTTCGGCTTCAGAGCATATAACATCGACAGCGAAACAGGCTTCAATCTCAACGGCAAAAACATCAAGCTCAAGGGCGTTTCAAGACATCAGGACAGAGAATGGCTCGGCAACGCTCTCACAATCAAGGAGCACGCCGAGGATATTGCCATCATCAAGGAAATGGGCGCAAACTCGCTCCGCCTTGCTCACTATCAGCACGACGAAAAATTCTATGACCTCTGCGACGAAACAGGCTTTCTTGTCTGGGCGGAAATCCCCGTTATTTCAAAGTTCAGCAAGAAAAAACAGCCTCAGGCAAGAATGATGCTTGAAGAGCTTATCAAGCAGAATTATAACCACCCCTCAATCTTCTGCTGGGGCGTTGAAAACGAAATCTCAATTGCAGGCGCCGCCGCTTCACTTGTAAACGGCATCAAGGAGCTCAACGACCTTGCGCACAAGCTTGACTCAACCCGTCCCACGACCTGCGCACAGGTAACCTTCAGCTCAATCAACTCAAAGCTTAACGAAATCACTGACATTCTCGGCTATAACCAGTATTACGGCTGGTATGTTCAGACCGTTGACGCAATTGATGACTGGCTCGATAAATTCCACGCAGAAAAGCCGCATCTCAAGCTCTGCATTTCCGAATACGGTGCCGAGGCAGTAACAAAGCTTCACTCCGCAACCCCCGTTCAGGGCGACTACACCGAAGAATATCAGGCAATTTTCCACGAGCATTATATCAAGGCTTTCAACGAGCGTGACTGGCTCTGGGGTTCATACGTCTGGAATATGTTCGACTTCGGTTCCGCAATCCGCAACGAGGGCGGCGTAAGAGGCAGAAACAACAAGGGTCTTGTTACCTTTGACCGCAAAATCAAAAAAGATTCATTCTATGCATACAAAGCATTCTGGTCAGACGAAAAGTTTGTTCATATCTGCGGCGAAAGATTTGTTGACAGACCTCTCGGCGAGCAGAAAATCAAGGTTTATTCCAACTGCGAGAGCGTAACCCTCAACGTAAACGGCGAAAAAACAACTCTTGAGGGCGACAAGATTTTTGAGTTTGACGCAGTAATCAAAGAGGGTGAAAACGTTATCACCGCAACAAGCGGCAAGTGCAAACACAAGATTGTTGTTAACGGCACAGACGTTGAAAACCCTGAATACAAGCTTCCCGAGGGCGGCGAAACCTTTGTTCGCAACTGGTTCAACGCAGGCGACGAAATTGACCCCGAAAAGCTTTCGCTTGAAGATAATCTCGGCGCAATCGTTGAAAATGCCGAGGTTCAGAAGCTTATCAAGAACCACGTCGGCAAAGATCTCAAAATCCCCGGCATGAACGTTCTCGGCAAGATTCCGCTCAAACCTATTTCCGCAATCGCATCAAAAACAAAAAAGGGCAAGGAATACGTTTCACTTGCCAACCAGTTCCTGCAGACAATTGATAAATAACAAGCAAACGGCTACACCTTTTCAGGTGTGGCCGTTTTTTAGTGAATAGCTAAGAGTTAATAATGAAGAGTTTCGGAAGGGCTTCGCCCTTACCCGTTTATATACAATTCAACCAACGCCGTATAGTTTTATTATAATCGGGTGTGGGCAGCGCCCACCCAAAACTATTCACTCTTCACTATTCATTATTAACTAAAAAAGCGTACCGCGAAAAACGGTACGCTTTTTAAAATTATCTGTTGTTGATAAGCTTTGTGAGTTCAACGGGATCAACGATTTTGCCGTCCTTGTAAACTCTCATATTGCCTGAAGCGATTTCGTCAATAAGAATAACTTCGTCATTGTTATAGCCGAACTCAAATTTGATATCCCAAAGGTCAAGACCGATTGACTTGAGGTCGTCGGCAACAATCTTTGTGATTGCAAGAGTCTGCTTCTTCATGCTTTCAAACATTTCGGGGCTCATAATTCCAAGTGCTGCAAGACCTTCGCCTGTAACAAGAGGATCGCCGAGAGCGTCGTTCTTGAATGTGCATTCAACGTAGCCGCCTTCAAGGGGTGTGCCGTCTGCAATGTATTCACCGTATCTGCGGATAAAGCTGCCTGTTGCAACAAGGCGGCAGATAACCTCAAGACCGTGGCCGAAAACCTTACCGGGAAGAACTTCCATTGTTGCATTTTCAACGTCAGCGCTTACGTAGTGAGTTTTGATGCCTGCCTGCTTGAGAAGCTCAAAGTAATGAACCGATGAAATAAGGTTTGCCTTACCGATGCCTTCAATTGTAAGACCAACGCTGTTTTCGCCGGGATCAAAAACGCCGTCTTTGCCTGTGCAGTCGTCCTTGAACTTGAGCATAACGTTGCCGTTATCGAGTGAATAAACGTCTTTTGTTTTGCCTTCGTAAATCTTTTTCATTTTGCAACACTCCTTAAAAGAGAATCTGTTTAACACACTTACTTTATCACAATTTTTTTCATTTGTATAGATTTTTTTGAGAATTTTTTTAAGCTCGGATTGATTTTTTTATATATCACAAAAATGAATTAAAATCGGTGCACCGATATATAAAAAATGACAATAGCGTTTAATCTCTTTTATACACATTTATGCGAAAATTTGACAATTTGCGCTCTTTTGGTTATACTGTTTCGGTAACTGTAAATTTACATTGAAAGGGTATTGCTTATATGCTTGAAACAATCACAAACATAGTCGGTTTTGCAAACGATGCGCTGTATACCTATATTCTTATCATTATGCTTGTTGCGGCAGGCATATATTTCACCGTCAGAACAAGATTTGCGCCTTTCAGGCTTTTCGGCGAACAGTTAAAAGCGGTAACCGAAAAGAACAACAGCAACGGCGTTTCGTCATTTCAGGCGCTTATGATTTCCACAGCCTCAAGAGTCGGCACGGGCAACATCGTCGGCGTTTCAACGGCTCTTTGTCTCGGCGGCTTCGGTTCGGTTTTCTGGATGTGGATTATCGCAATCATCGGCTCCGCCTCCGCTTTTGTTGAAAGCACTCTTGCACAGATTTATAAACGCAAAGGTCCCGACGGCTGCTACGGCGGACCTGCTTATTATATTGAAACCGCACTCAAAAACCGTGTTCTTGCCGTTATTTTCTCCGTTCTGCTTATTATAACATACGGCTTCGGCTTCAATATGCTTGCATCATATAACCTGCAGGATACCTTTTCAACCTACAGCTTCTATAATCCCGATTCCACTCCGTGGATTATCGGCGCATTAATCGCAGTTCTTGTTTGCTACTGCCTGTTCGGCGGCGGCAAAAGAATCGCAAAAACAACGGAAGTGCTCGTACCCGTTATGGGCGTTGCATACGTTCTTGTTTCATTGATTGTGGTTGTTCTCAACATTAAGCTTCTGCCCGACGTTTTCGCAAGAATATTCAGAAACGCTTTCGATTTCAAAGCAATTTTCGGCGGCTTCACAGGCTCGTGCGTTATGCTCGGCATCAAAAGAGGTCTTTTCAGCAACGAAGCAGGTATCGGCTCCGCCCCCAACGCTTCTGCCTCTGCGCAGGTCACACATCCCGCAAAGCAGGGCCTTGTTCAGGTTCTCTCCGTGTTTATCGACACAATTCTCATCTGCTCGGCAACTGCCTTTATGTGTATGTTCTCGGGCGTTGAGCCCACCGCAGATATTGCAGGTGCAGCGTATGTTCAGAAATCTATTGCAAGCGTTTTCGGCAGCTTCGGACCGATTTTCATAACCGTGGCAATGTCTCTGTTTGCTTTCACCACCCTCATCGGCAACCTCTATTACGTTGATAAATGCATCATTCACATTGCAGGCAAAATCCCCTCAAAGAAAATTCAGACGGTTGTCAACATTCTCGCTTCCGTCATCATCTTTGTCGGCGCAGGCTTAAGCGCGGATTTGCTTTGGGGTATTGCCGACGTAACAATGGGTGCAATGGCAGTTATCAACATTCCCGTTATCGTCATTCTCGGCAAGTATGCTTTTGCCGCTCTTAAGGATTATGAAAAACAGCGCAAAGCAGGTAAAGACCCCGTATTCAAAGCAAAGGATATCAATCTGCCCCACGAGGTTGACTGCTGGAAATAAAAAGTGTTTTGTATTGTTGATAAAAAAGTATTTATTATTGACTTGATAAAAAAACCGTGATATAATACATACGATTAATTTTACTCGGAGGTTTTTCACAATGAAACATATCAGAACTATCGAAACAAAGAACCTTTGCGAAAGCGCAAAAAAAGGCGGCTGCGGCGAATGCCAGACATCCTGCCAGTCAGCTTGCAAAACAAGCTGCGGTATTGCTAACCAGCAGTGCGAATCCAAAGAAAGCAAATAATTTGCAAATTAAAAGTGCTGCCTTAACGGCAGCATTTTTTATAGCAGTTTTTCAGGAGATAATTCTATGATTCATCAATATAAACTCGGCGGCTACAACATCGTTCTCGATATCTGCTCAGGCTCCGTTCACGCAGTTGACGACGTTGCCTACGATATCATTTCAATGTTTGAAAGCTCCGGAAAAGACGCCGTTATTGCGGCAATGAAAGAAAAATATGTTGACGGCGTTGAGATAACAGAAGCCGATATCGCAGAATGCTATGAACAGATTGAAGAGCTTAAAAGCGCGGGCAAGCTCTTTGCACCCGATACTTTTGAACCGATGGCAGGCGACCTCAAAAACAAAACAAGGGGCGTTGTCAAGGCTCTTTGCATTCACATTGCCCACACCTGCAACCTCAACTGCGCTTATTGCTTTGCAAGCCAGGGCAAGTATCAGGGCGAAAGAGCGATTATGAGCTACGAGGTCGGCAAAAGAGCGCTTGATTTTCTGATTGAAAATTCAGGCACACGAAGAAACCTTGAGGTTGACTTCTTCGGCGGCGAGCCTCTGATGAATTTTGAGGTTGTAAAGCAGCTTGTCGCTTATGCACGCAGTGTTGAAAAAGAACACGGCAAAAACTTCCGCTTCACTCTCACCACCAACGGTCTGCTCATTGACGACGACGTTATTGAATTTGCCAACAAGGAAATGAGCAACGTTGTTCTCAGCCTTGACGGCAGAAAAGAAATTCACGACCGATACCGTGTTGACTACGCAGGCAACGGAAGCTGGGAAAGAATCGTTCCCAAATTTCAAAAGCTTGTTGAGGCGAGGGGCGGCAAAAATTATTATATGCGCGGCACCTTTACCCACGCTAACCCCGATTTTCTCAAAGACATTCAGCAGATGCTCGACCTCGGCTTCACGGAGCTCAGCATGGAGCCTGTTGTCTGTGCTTCGGGCGACCCCTCGGAGCTGACACAGGAAGATTTGCCTGTTGTGCTTGACCAATACGAAAAGCTTGCCGAGCTTATGCTCAGGTGTGACAAGGAGGGCAAACCTTTCACATTCTATCACTATATGGTTGACCTCACGGGCGGTCCCTGCATCTATAAGCGTATTTCGGGTTGCGGCTCGGGTACGGAATATATGGCGGTTACCCCTTGGGGCGACCTTTACCCCTGCCACCAGTTCGTGGGCGATGAAAAATTCAGGCTCGGCGACATCTGGGAGGGCGTAACAAACACAGCAATTCAGCAGGAGTTTTCCGATTGCAACGTTTATGCCCGTGAAGATTGCCGCAACTGCTGGGCAAGACTCTATTGCTCGGGCGGCTGTGCAGCCAATGCCTACCACGCAACAGGCAAAATCACAGGCATTTATAAATACGGCTGTGAGCTTTTCAAAAAGCGTATGGAATGCGCCATTATGGTTGCCGTTGCAAGAATGCTCGGCGACCAATAAAATCGGAGTGATTTTATGACAACTCCCGTTTATGATTTTGTAAAAAACTACGCATCGCAAAACAAAGAACGCCTGCATATGCCGGGTCACAAGGGCAACGGCACACTCGGCGTTGAAAAATACGATATAACCGAAATCGGCGGCGCCGACAGCCTTTATGAAGCAAGCGGAATCATCGCCGAAAGCGAAAAAAATGCAAGCGAATTTTTCGGCTGCAAGACGTTTTATTCAACTGAAGGCTCGTCGCAGTGCATAAGAGCAATGGTTTATCTTGCCTGCGTCAACAGAAAAAACAAGAATCGCAGACCGCTGATTCTTGCAGGCAGAAACGCCCACAAAACTTTTCTGACGGCGGCGGCGATGCTTGACTGCGACGTTGAATGGCTCTGCCCCGAAAGCGGCGAAAGCTATCTTTCCTGCACCGTTCACCCCGAAAAGCTTTCGCAAAAGCTGGCGGCAACCACCCCCGATGCGGTTTATATCACAAGTCCCAACTATCTCGGCAACATTTCCGATATAAAAAAGCTTGCGCAGGTTTGCCACCGTTTCGGCGTGCCGCTTATGGTTGACAACGCACACGGCGCATATCTTAAATTTTTGCCCGAATCGTTGCACCCCATCGACCTCGGCGCAGATATCTGCTGCGATTCCGCACACAAAACACTCTCTGTTTTAACAGGCGGAGCTTATCTTCACATATCCGACACAGCACCCGAAAGCTATGCAAATCAGGCAAAAAACGCTCTTGCAATGTTCGGCTCAACAAGTCCGTCGTATCTGATTCTGCAGTCGCTCGACCTTGCAAATCAAGAAATTGAAAACTGCAAAAGCAGAATTGCACAGCTTGCCGAAAACGTAAAAAAAGCAAAAGAAACCTTTGCCGCCAACGGCTTCGGTCTTTGCGGCAACGAGCCTTTAAAAATCACCGTTTGCCCGAAACCCACGGGATACACAGGCTATGAATTTGCCGATTATTGCGGAAGCAAAGGCTTCGTCTGCGAATTTGCGGATTCGGATTACGTTGTGTTTATGTTTTCGTTAAACAACGGTTTGCACGCTCCTCAAAAGCTTGCCGAATCGGTTTCCAATATAACCAAAAAAGCACCGCTATCTTCTGCAGCACCCGATTTTCACCTGCCCGAAAAGGCGGTTTCAATAAGAGAAGCTGCACTTTCGCCGTGCGTAACAATCCCCGTTGAAGAAAGCGAAGGCAGAATCCTTGCCGTGCCCACCGTCGGCTGTCCGCCCGCAGTGCCGATTGCCGCCTGCGGCGAAATAATCGACAGGCAGACAATCGAAAGATTTTTATATTACGGCATAACCGAATGCACGGTTGTCAGATAAAAGCAAAACCGACCCCGATTTTTCGGAGTCGGTTATTTTTTTATAACTCAAGAAATTCTCTGAAATCCGTGATGTATTTTGCCGCAACTTTCTTGGTGCTGCTTTCCGCAAAAATACGCAGAAGCGGCTCTGTACCCGAGAAGCGGCAGATAACGAAGCTGCCGTCTTTAAAATAAACCTTGCAGCCGTCCTCATAGTTGACTCTTTCAACCTCAACGTCAAAATCGGGCAGCTTCTTCTGAACCATAATGATATCTTCAATTTCGCTCTTGAGCTCGGGAGCAAAATGCAGGTTATCTTCAACCATAAAATATTTGCCGAACTGTGCTTCGAGAGCTCTCATAATCTGCGTGGGTGTTTTGCCCGTTACGCAAACCATCTCCGCAAAAAGAGACGCCGCATAAATTGAATCCTTGCCGTGAATATGACCTCTTACGGTCAGACCGCCCGAGGATTCGCCGCCGAGAACCGCATCAACCTCGTCGATTTTTGATGAAATATATTTGAAGCCGACGGGCACTTCGTAGCACTTTTCGCCGAAGCTTTCGGCAATCTTATCAAGCATATGCGTTGTTGCAAGGTTGCGAACAACGGGACCTTTCCAGCCCTTATACTTAACAAGGTAATAATAGAGCATACAAAGAATTTCGTTTGCGCCTATGTATTTGCCGTTGCTGTCGATGATGCCGAGTCTGTCGCCGTCGCCGTCCATTGCAATGCCGAGGTCATAGCCGTCTTTGATAACGTGGTTGCTCAGCGCTGCAAGAGTTTTTTCTGTGGGTGCAGGCATCTGACCGCCGAAATATGCATCCTTGTTGAGGTGGATGGTGTCAATTGTGCAGCGTGCAGTGTGGAAAATAACCTGAAGCGGATAAGTGCCCGAGCCGTGCATTGTGTCAAAGAGCACGCGCAGACCTCTTTTGCGCAGAGCCTGAACGTCGAGCAACTCAAGAATATCGTCAATAAAATCGTTGAAAAGGTCACGGTGATAAACGATTTTGCCCTCTTCAACAGCGGTGTCAAACGCAACGAAATCAACGGTTTCAACCGCCTCGATAAGCTCCTCAAGGCGGTGTGTTGTTTCAAGCGGAGCATCTCTGCCCTCGTCAACAATCAGCTTTATGCCGTTGTAGTTTGAAGGGTTGTGGCTTGCAGTGATTTCGATGCCGAAATAAAGACCCTTGCTTTTAACCGTGTGCATAACAAGCGGTGTGGGTGCGGAGCGGTGCAGAAACCAAACGTCAATGCCGCCTGCCGCCAGAACCTCTGCCACCCATTTTGCGGCGCTGTCAGAAAGAAAGCGGCGGTCGTAGCCGATGATGACGGGCTTGTCCGTTTTGTTCTGCTCCTTTGCAAGGGCAAGAACGCCCGCGGCAACACGGCGCACGTTATCGCATATAAAGTCAACGCCGATAACAGCTCTCCAGCCGCCTGTACCGAATTGAATCATTTTGAGTCCCCCTAAGGATGCTTTTAATCATCCAAAATTTTTCCAGATGCTATTTTAACACAATTTTTTCAACTTGTAAACCGATATGCGGGCATAATGCAAAAAATATTATAAATATGCATCGGCATATTAAAATAACATATTGAAATATTTTTAAATCCGTTTTAAAATAGAATTATCTTTTTGGGTGAAAGGAGAAGAATTATGAATACTCTTTCAACAAGAAATCTCAGCGGCGGCACAAAAACGCTTATGCTGATTGCTTTTTCAATTATGACAGGCTTTATGTGGCGTGTCAGAGGTGACCACGGCTGGGGCTCAATGTGGGGCATGTTTGCCGTTGGCGTTGCAATGATGCTCTTCATATTTGCATTCTTCGGCAACCGCAAAAAAATGAACTATGAAGCCATACCCGTTGCCGTTATTCTTCTTGGCATAACAAACGGCGGCTGGGGCACGCTCAACAGCCAGATGGGCGGCTATCTCGGCAGCGGCGGCGACGCCAAATCGCTCTTTTCGGACGGACTCGAAAAAATCGTTGAAATCAGCCCCTGGAGCGGCTTTGCGGTTATGATGCTGCTCGGCTTCGGCTGGATGCCGCTTTTTGCTCTTTTCCTTGGCTCACTTTTCTCAAAAAAAGATTATAAAATCAAGCATTACATAATTCTGATTGCCGTTTACTACGTTTCAATGCTCGCAATGCAGGCTTTTGCGGCACACTATATTCTGCCGCTTATCAACCCCCAGGCAGTCGAAGGCTTCAAAGAAGGTCTTGCCGACAGAGGCATTGACGCAACGCCGCTCAAAGCCTATCTTCAGCATTTTGCCGATGACGGCTGGGCAAAAAAAATTCCTTTCGGCAGAAACTATTTCACAAGCATCAAGGTTATTTCAAGTGCGGCTGCAGCTCTTATCTCATCACTTGCCGCTCTTATCGTGCTTAAAGATAAGCTTGTTTTTGCCCTTTCAACGGCAATCAACGCAATCTGCGCAGTTGCAATCACCGTCGCCGACGTTTTTCTTATTCTTGATTCCGACAGAGGCTTCTGCGCCAACATCAATGCGCCAAAATTCATTGTCAACTGCGGCTGGTCGCTCTGGGAATTCTTCACAGGCTTCCTGCTCGGCTTCGGCATTATGCTTCTGCTTATCTGCCTGCCGAAAAGCATCACGGGCGGCGAGGGCAGATTTGAATATGAACCCGTTATCGAAAACGACAAGCTCAGGGCAGGTTTCCACGCTCTGCTCACCTTTGTTGCCGTTTTTGTGCTCACTCTTGCAAGACCTCTGGGCGGCAGAATTTCCGAATGGGTTGCCATCAGAGGCTGGTCAGACGAAGAAGAGCTTATCCAGATTATCATAGCCGTTGTGCTTTGCGTAATTGCTTTTATCCCCTGTGCAATCATCGCAAAGAAAAACTGCGTTGCAAGAGGTCTTGCAATACCCGTCAAAAAGCGTGTTGAGGATTTCTGCATGGTTGCCTCACCCTCATATTTTGCGGCAACGGCAGTTATCTATTTCACCGCAAGCTTCAACAAGAGAACGGATTTGATTACCCTTTTCAAGGGCATAAAAAATCCCTCAGCACTTCTCGAAACGCTGAAGGATGGCGGCTGTGTTATCACAATTCTTATGATAATTGCACTTGTTCTTTTCTATATCTTCTGGTTTGCCGCTTCAAAATCGGCAAGCAAGACACAGGTCAGCGAAGAATAACGTCCCTGACCTGTGCAATGTTGTGCGCAATATAGGTTGCACCCGCTTCACGCAGCTCCTCTTCGCTGCCGTAGCCAAAGGTTACGCCCACGCTGTCAACACCTGCGCCGTTTGCGCCGTTGATATCAAAATGTCTGTCGCCGACCATAAGCACTTCCGGTTTATCAACCTTAAGCGCTTCGACGGCTTTCGTGATAAGCGTCACCTTGCTCTGGTCAGCCTTGTCGTCGGCAGGTGCGGAAATATAATCAAAATAATCCTCAAGACCGAGGTGCGCAACAATCCTGATGATGAATTTCTGCGGTTTTGCGCTGGCTATACCGATTCTGATTCCGTTTTCCTTCAGCTCACGCAGAAGCTCAAGGTTGCCGTCATAAATTCTGAATTGCAGTATGCCGCCGTTTGCATAGGCTTCCCTGTATTTTGCAACGGCAAAATCAGCCTGTTCATCGTTTATCGGCAGCTCACGCCTGAATGAATCAAAAATCGGCGGACCGATAAAGCGCCTGAGAGTTGCGCTGTCAAGCGGCTCAAAGCCGAGAGCCTTAACCGCATACTGAACGGACTCAAAAATTCCTTCACCCGTGTCGGCAAAGGTTCCGTCAAAATCAAATAAAACAGCTTTATACTTCATAACAATCCCCCTGATTATAACAATCGGGTGTGGGCAGCACCCACCCTTAACTATTCGTTCTTCACTATAAAAGAATTATAGCACAAACTTTTTCTTTTAACAACATCTCTTATTATTTACAATTATAAAAAACTGTGTTATAATTTATATTTGTTATTATTTATTCTTCAGAAAGGTCTGAAAATACCATGGATTACAAATTTTCTTCGGGAATAGCTTCTCTGAAACCTTCCATCATCAGAGAAATCCTCAAAAGCTCAGGCAACACAATTCCGCTTGCCGCAGGCAATCCTGCCCCCGATGCTTTTCCCGTTGATGACATCAAAAAAATAGTTAACGACGTTCTTGAAAATCAGCCTATACTCGCTCTGCAATACGGAATCAGCGAAGGCTATGCACCCCTTGTTGAAACTCTTTCAACCCTTGCAAAAGAACGTTACGGAGCATACGGCGAAAACGATAAGCTCATCGTCACCAGCGGTGCGCAGCAGGTTATGAGCCTTGCCTGCCACTGCCTTATCAACCACGGCGACTGCATCATCTGCGAAGAGCCTGCTTTCATCGGCGCTCTCAATTGCTTCAGAAGCCACGGCGCAAGACTCGTCGGTGTACCGCTTGAAAAAGACGGCATGAACCTTGAGATTCTTGAAGAAAAGCTTAAAACAGAAGAAAACGTCAAGTTTATCTATACAATTCCCAATTTCCAGAATCCCGCAGGCTCTACAATGTCTTTTGAAAAGAGAAAGGCTGTTTATGAGCTTGCAAAAAAATACGGCGTTCTTATTCTTGAAGATAACCCCTACGGCGATTTAAGAGTTTCGGGCGAAAGCGTGCCCGCCATCAAGAGCCTTGACACAGAGGGGCTTGTCATTTACTCGGGTTCATTTTCAAAAATTGTCGCTCCCGGTGTGAGAGTCGGCTTTGTTGTTGCAAACGAAAAGCTCATTGCCAAATTCACCGTTGCAAAGCAGACACAGGACGTTCACACTCCCCTTATTTCACAGCTTATTGTTTATAAGTGGCTCACAGAGTTTGACTTTGAAGCTCACATCAACAAAATCAGAGATATCTACCGCCGCAAGCTCAACCTGCTCTGCGATTGCCTTGACAAAGAGGTCGGTTCATTCTTTGATTACCAGCGCCCCGAAGGCGGTCTGTTTGTCTGGGCAAAGCTCCCCGACGGCGTTGATATGCTTGAATTTGTTAAAAAAGCAAGCGCAGCAGGCGTTTCTGTTGTTCCCGGCAACGCATTCCTTTGCGACGGCGACGCACCCTGCGATTACGTCCGCCTTAACTTCTCAACTCCCTCCGATGAAGATATCGTCAAGGGCGTCAAGATTCTCGGCGAAGTAGCCAAAACCTATTAAGAGAGGTATTTCAGATGGAAAACACAACTCCCGAGCGCAAGCCGATAGTTTTAAGTATGATTCAGCCCACGGCTGTGCCCACACTCGGCAACTATCTCGGCGCTCTCAAAAACTGGAAAGCAATGAGCGACGATTACAACTGCCTTTATGCGGTTGCAGACCTCCACGCTCTTACAATTCACCCCGAGCCTGCAAAGCTCCGCCAGCAGATTCTTGAAATGTATGCTCTTCTGCTTTCAATCGGTCTGGACCCCGAGCAGAGCATCGTTTTCATTCAGAGTCAGGTGCCCGAGCACGCAGAGCTTGCCTGGATTCTTGACTGCTACACCCAGTTCGGCGAAGCATCAAGAATGACACAGTTCAAAGAAAAATCACAGAAGCACGCCGATAACGTCAACGTCGGTCTGTTTGCATATCCCGTTCTTATGGCGGCGGATATCCTGCTCTATCAGGCAAACTTTGTTCCCATCGGTGCCGACCAGAAGCAGCACCTTGAGCTTGCCCGTGACATTGCAAACCGCTTCAACACCCTCAGAGGCAACACCTTTGCTCTGCCCGAGCCTTTCATAGGCAAGGTCGGCGCAAGAGTTATGAGCCTTCAGGACCCCACGCAGAAGATGTCAAAGAGCGACCCCAACCCCAAGGCTTCCGTTTCGCTGCTTGACACTCCCGAAGCTATCCTCAAAAAGTTCAAGTCCGCAGTTACCGACAGCGAAGCCTGCGTTCGCTATGCAGACGGCAAGGACGGCATCAACAACCTTATGGCAATTTACTCCTGCTGCACGGGTCTTGACTATGCCGCCATTGAAAAAGAGTTTGAGGGCAAGGGCTACGGCGACTTCAAGGTTAAAGTTGCAGAAGCCGTTATTGAAGAAATCCGTCCCGTTCAGGAAAACTTCAAACGCCTTATGGCAGACAAGCAGTATCTTCTTGATACCGCAGCCAAGGGCGCGGAAAAAGCATCGCGCCTTGCAGGCAGAACTCTTACAAAAGCAAAGAAAAAAGTGGGTCTTTTGCTCGGTTAATCCGCTTTTTTGCAAGAATTTTTGTTAATTACTACAAAATTGCATAAATATTCAAAATCCACTTGATTTTTTGAATATTCGGTGTATAATCAATGCATAATCAAATTTCAACAGATTGGAGTTTTTAAAATGAAAGAAATCAAAAAAGTTGTTCTCGCCTACTCAGGCGGTCTTGATACCTCAATCATCATCCCCTGGCTCAAAGAAAACTATAACAACTGCGAAGTTATCGCTGTTTCAGGCGACGTTGGTCAGGGTACAGAGCTTGACGGTCTTGAAGAAAAGGCTATCAAAACAGGTGCTTCCAAGCTCTACATTGAGAACCTTCAGGACGAATTTGTAACAGATTATATCTGGCCCACACTCAAAGCAGGCGCAGTTTACGAAAAGGAATACCTTCTCGGCACATCCTTTGCACGTCCCATCATCGCAAAGAGAATTGTTGAAATCGCAAAGGCTGAAGGCGCAGACGCTATCTGCCACGGCTGCACAGGTAAGGGTAACGATCAGGTAAGATTTGAGCTCACAATCAAGGCGTTTGCTCCCGAAATGGAAATCATCGCTCCCTGGAGAATCTGGGACCTCAAGTCACGTGAAGAAGAAATCGAATACGCAGAGGCACACAACATTCCTCTTAAGATTAACCGTGAAACAAACTACTCCAAGGATAAGAACCTCTGGCACCTTTCACACGAAGGTCTTGACCTTGAAGACCCCGCAAACGAGCCTCAGTATAACAAGCCCGGTTTCCTTGAAATGGGCGTTTCACCCGAAATGGCTCCCGATGAACCCACTTACGTAACAATTCACTTTGAAAAGGGTGTTCCCACAGCCGTTGACGGCAAAGAGATGGACGGCGTAACACTTATCAAATACCTCAACGAAATCGGCGGCAAGAACGGCATCGGTCTTAACGACATCGTTGAAAACCGTCTTGTTGGTATGAAATCCAGAGGCGTTTACGAAAATCCCGCAGGCTCAATCCTCTTCAAGGCTCACGACGTTCTTGAAACAATCACTCTTGACAGAGATACACAGCATTATAAAGAAATCGTTGCTCATAAGTTTGCAGAGCTTGTTTACTTTGGTCAGTGGTTCACACCTCTTCGTGAGTCTCTCTCCGCTTTTGTTGACAAGACTCAGGAAACAGTTACAGGCGACGTTAAGCTTAAGCTCTACAAGGGCAATATGATCAACGCAGGCGTAACTTCTCCCTACACACTTTACAGTGAGCAGTTTGCAACGTTTGACGAAGACGACGTTTACAACCAGAAGGATTCCGCAGGCTTCATCAACCTCTTCGGTCTTCCCATCAAGGTTAAGGCTATTCTCGAAGCTGAAAGAAACAAATAATCTTCGTCAAATTGCGAAATACGGCGTTGCTTCGCCTCGCAATATCGCATATTGCTTCGGCTGTGCGCCTTGTCTTTCACAATTTTACTTGATTATTCAGATTTCTTATTAAATTGCGAAATACGGCGTTACTTTCACAATTTCACTTGATTATCAATTTAAAATACAGAGCCGTCACAACTGGCGGCTCTGCACTTGTATAATTCAGTTAAAACAAATTTGTTATAATCGGGGTGTGGGCGCAGCCCACCCTTAACTATTCGCTATTCACTCTTCTCTATTCACTATTCAGGAGGATTCATATGAAACTCTGGGCAGGACGCTTCTCCAAAGAAGCAGACAAAAAAACAAACGATTTCAATTCTTCAATCGCAACCGATTCAAGAATGTATTACTGGGACATTGAGGGCAGCATTGCCCACGCAACAATGCTCGCCGCAAAGGGCATCATCTCGCAGGATGACGGTGCGCAGATTTG
Source organism: Clostridia bacterium (assembly GCA_017938985.1). Taxonomy (GTDB): domain Bacteria; phylum Bacillota; class Clostridia; order Oscillospirales; family Acutalibacteraceae; genus CAG-177. Next base: position 23,253 of record JAGBAK010000073.1, on the reverse strand, counting down.
CTCCGAGCTTGCAAAAATCAGACAGGAAATCTCAGGCGGTGAGCTTATGATTGACCCCAACGCAGAAGATATTCACACCTTTATCGAGCAGACTCTCACGGAGCGCATCGGCTCGGCAGGCAAGCGTCTGCACACGGGCAGAAGCCGTAACGACCAGGTTGCGCTTGACGTGCGTCTTTTCCTGCGTGAACAGTGCAACGAAACCCTTGTTCTTGTTAAAAAGCTTATCAAAGCTCTCGAAGATAAAGGCGATGAATATGCAAACGCAATTATGCCCGGCTACACTCATTTGCAGCGTGCGCAGCCCATCACCTTCAAGGCTCACCTGACCGCATACACAGAAATGCTCACCCGTGACCTCGGCAGAATTGAGGACGCCGCAAAAAGAATGAATTCCTCGCCCCTCGGCAGCGGCGCACTTGCAGGCACAACTTACCCCATCGACAGAGCTATGACCGCCGAATTCCTCGGCTTTGATTCATACACAAAGAGCACTCTTGACGGCGTTGCTGACAGAGATTTCTGCATTGAGCTTGCATCTGCTCTTTCAATTTGTATGGTTCACCTTTCAAGACTTTGCGAAGAGATTATTCTCTGGTGTTCCTGGGAGTTCAAATTCGTTGAGCTTGACGACGCTTTCTCAACAGGTTCAAGCATTATGCCGCAGAAAAAGAACCCCGACATTGCAGAGCTTGTCAGAGGTAAGAGCGGCAGAGTTTTCGGCGACCTGATGACGCTTCTGACCGTTATGAAGGGTCTGCCCCTTGCATACAACAAGGATATGCAGGAGGACAAGGACGCAATTTTCGATGCGTTTGACACCGTTAAAATCTGCCTCATCACTCTTGAACCCATGATTGCCACAATGAAAGCAATCCCCGAGAATATGAGAAAAGCGGCTGCAGGCGGATTCATCAACGCAACCGACTGCGCAGACTATCTCGTTTCAAAGGGTCTGCCTTTCAGAGATGCTTACAAGGCAACAGGCGAGCTTGTTGCTCTCTGCATCAGAGAAAACAAAACGCTTGAAACGCTGACCATTGAAGAATACAAGGGCGTTTGCGATTTGTTTGACAACGGCGTTTACGATGCCATCAAGCTTGAAAACTGCGTTGCAAGACGCGGAATGTAAACAAAAAAACAAAAGGCAGGGATTTTCCCTGCCTTTATTTTTTTATTCGGTTATTTCTTTAAACTCTGTGAAAACAATTTTAACCGTTTCACGCTTGAAATCCATACGGCAATCTTCAATCATATCGCCGACGTTCTTGCCGAAAAGGTTGACCGTTATCTGGCTTCTGCGTGTAATTTCGCCGTTTTCGTCATAGCCGATGTAAGAAACCTTGACTGTCTTTTCTTCTTCACCCTCGCCTCTTGCAAGCACCTCAAAATCAACGTATGCATCAGCATTGTGTGTGAAGCCTGTGTCGTCAATCATAATATCTCTGATCGCTACGTAAGAATTGCCCTGCGCGAAATATTCGGGATAAACAAACTCAACTGCGCCTATCTCGGTTTCGTATTTACCCGTGTCGGGGTTGGTAGCATATTCATTGATTCTTGTCAGACCCTGTGTTACCTCTTCAGCCGGATTTGCAGGTTTTGTAACGTTGGGAACAAAATTGACGTCGGTTGTCAATTCTTCAGCCGAAACTGCTTTTGTGGTTTCGGGAGCCTCGGTGTTTCGGGAGGTTTCAGCCTTGTCATCCTTTTCGCAGGAAGCAAGAGCAAAAACAGATGCAAGGGTGATTGCAATTGCAAGTATTGCGGCAAGTATTCTTGATTTTTTCATATAACTACCTCACTTTATTTATAGTCAACAAACTCAATCTTTGCCGTGCCGAGCGGCACGCCGAACGTGAAGCTGATTTTATCATCTTTTTTCATTTTGCTGACGTTTCGCGACATACAGCCATTTTCTTTGATAAGGTTGCCGTTTTCGTCATAAGCGTTATAGGCAATTCTGAATTCGGTGTCCTTTTTATCCTTACCTGTAATAACGCCGTTAAACGAGCCGTAAACCTCGTTCTGCGGTGTATCAATGTTTTCAAACTCAATCTCGCTGAAAGTTACAACCGTGTTGCCGCAAACGTAATAGCTGTTCATCACAAACTCAACCTCATGCGTTGTTGCAATGCTCTTTGGCGGCTGGGTTATGCCCGGATAATCGCCGATGTTTTCTGCAACAGGGACGGTTTCGCCAACCTCGTTGATATACGTATGCTTTTCAACAGACGTTACGGCAGGATAGTCCGGTATGTTGGAGCAGCCTGCAAGGCAGAGCGCCGCCAACGCCAACGGAGTGAGCACTTTTATAAATCGTTTCATACCTGCATTCCTTTCGGGTTTACTTGATATTCCAATCAAATTTTGTAAGCTCGCCGCTTGTTTTCAGCTCGGGAAATCCCCACTGCCTGAGAACCTCATAAACGCCGATTGCAACCGTGTTTGAAAGGTTAAGACTTCTTGCGGCGTTGTTATTTATCATCGGCAGTCTGACACAGCTTTCGGGGTTTGCAAAAAGCAAGTCTTCAGGCAAGCCTGCCGTTTCTTTGCCAAAAACAAGATAGCTGTTATCGGGATATTCAACGTCGGAATAAATATTTGTTGCCTTTGTGGAAAAATAAAAGAAATTGCCGTCTTTATTTTTCTCAAAAAAATCGTTTAAATCCTTATAATATGTTATATCCAGCAGATGCCAGTAATCCAGACCTGCTCGTTTCAACTTTGTATCGTCAGGCTTGAAGCCCATCGGTTCAACAAGATGAAGTCTTGCTCCCGTTGCGGCGCAGGTACGGGCAACGTTACCAGTGTTCTGCGGAATCTGCGGCTCAACAAGAACTATATTCAGAATTGACATTTTAAAACTTCCTTAAAGTGTAAATGGAATTATTGACAATGTTTTTTATGCCTCGCAAGGTCAAAATAATAATGAATTTATTTGATTGGAGGGATAAAAATGTTTATGTCAAACAAGGGTGCCGATATTGCAAAGGGTATGGGCATCGGCATTGCTGTTGGCACGGTTGCCGCCGTTGCAGGCAGCAAAATGATGACCAAAAGCGGCAGAAAAACCTGCAAAAAGAACGCTGCAAAATGTATGAGAACCGTTGAAGAGGTTCTTGACAGCATCACTGCAATGACAAAATAATCAGCCGTTGAAGCTGCTCATGGCTTTGTCGATATCTCCGCCGACCATCAGCTCGGCTGCGTCGCAAGCCTTTTCGCAAACCTCGGCAAGAGCTTTAAGCTCGTCTTTTTTGAAGGCGGAAAGCACCCAGTCCGCAAGGTCATATTCAGGGTGGGGCTTTTCGCCGACGCCGAGCTTGATTCTGGGCGATTTATCGCTGTTAATCTGGTAGATGATGCTTTTCATTCCGTTGTGACCGCCGTCACTGCCTTTGCGGCGGATACGCATTTTTCCGCAGGGCAAAGAGATATCGTCAAACACAACAATAATGTTTTCGGGCGGTATTTTATAAAACTGCGCCGCCTGACGCACTGCCTCGCCGCTGTTGTTCATAAAAGTCTGCGGCTTCATCAGCAGGCATTTGTGACCGCCGAGGTCAAGCAGACCGGTGACGGATTTGAACTGAATCTTATTTATTTTTATGCCGTGCTTTTCTGCAAGCATATCGGCAAAAATGAAGCCTGCGTTGTGCCTTGTAAGCTCATATTTTTTGCCCGGGTTGCCGAGACCTGCTATTATAAATTCAGGCGGTCCCGATGGCGTTTTTGCTTTTGAAAAAAATCCCATTGTGTTTATCCTATCGTTACGGTTATAGTTTGTTTGTTATCATAATCGGGTTCGCCGTCATCGGTTTTTGCCGCATAGGTTACGGTGAATTCCATTGCATTAACAATGCTCTGAACCTCTTCGTCATAAAGGTCGTCGTTATCGCAAAGCACCTGAAGCGCAAAGGTGGGCAGAACGTAATCAGCATAGGGATTGTAAGCAGGTATGCCCATTTCACTGCTGAGCGCAACGTTAACGTAAATGCCGTCTGAGCCATCGTTTTCCGTTGCAACGTCAAGAACAACAAGATCCTGCTCCGTCATATTTTCAATAAGAACGGGATAATTGAAGAAGTTATAGCTTTCCGATTCCTTATAGAATTCATTCAGAAAGCTGTCATCCACACCAAAACCGGCTTTAAGAGCATTTCTGTTTGCTTCGGTGTCGTCTTTATATTTTTCCCAAAGAGCCTCACTGAAAACAAATCCGCCGTCACCGAATCTGATAATTTCATCCGTGTTGCTCGGTTTTTTATAAACCTCAACCCCGTCCTCAAGCACAACGGCAAAGCTCTTTTCTTCATTTTTCTGCGTGTAGTTCAAAACATAGGTCCTGTTGCGTATTTCGGCAATAACCTGTTCATCGTCTGCATTTTCGTCTGCACAGATAACCTGCAGAGTTGCGGCAGATGACGAGTGAGCATCCACGCCGATTTCGCCGCCGCTGAAATCCTTTCTGATATATACGTTTGCGTTGCCGTTCACGACGGATTCAATGCCTGTAATCTCAATCGGGAAATCGGTGTTGTTGACAATTTCAACCGAAACGCCGTAAGCATAGTAGGCGCTTTCATAAAACTTCTTTGCACCCTCTGCACCAAGACCGAAGTCATCGGCAATAATTGAGCTGTATTTATATTCGTCCGCAAGCCATGCGTCAAGCAGCACGTCATCGGCTTCGCAGTCAACATAACCGAACCTGATTTCTTCAACGTGTTCCGTCGCCGCTTCCGTGGGAGCATTCTGCACGTCTTTTTTTCCGCAGCCTGCAAACGAAAAGCCGATTGCCGCCGTAAGCACGGCAGCTGCTATAACCGAAATGAATTTTTTCATTAAATCTGTCCCCCGTTTATTATTCGAGCCTATGCTCTTAAACATTATGACAGGTTTTAATAAAAAAAACAATAGAAAATAATAAATAAATTATAAACAGAGTATAAACAAAAAGCGTACCGCCGAAACGGTACGCTTTCTTCAATTCAACCTATGCAGATTTTTATGCTTTTTTATTGGCCATTGCCTTAATAACAAAGAGTGTGCCGACCATAAGAGCTGCGCCGATGGGCAGAGCAACAAGTGCAAAACCTGTCTTTGCCAGCAGACCCGAAATGACGTAAGTTACAAACGAAACACCTGCAACGGTAAGCGCATAGGGAAGCTGGGTTGAAACGTGGTTGATGTGGTTGCTCTGGCTGCCTGCGGAAGCCATGATTGTTGTGTCGGAAATGGGTGAGCAGTGGTCGCCGCAAACCGCACCTGCCATACAAGCCGAAATTGAAACAATCATAAGAGGATTGCCCTTGTCAAATACGCTCAGAACGATGGGGATAAGAATACCGAACGTACCCCAGGACGTGCCTGTTGCGAATGAAAGACCAACGGCAATAAGGAAGATAATTGCGGGAAGAAGAGCCTGAAGTGCGCCTGCACTGCCTTCAACAACGCCTGCAATGTATTCTGCTGCGCCAAGGCTGTCCGTCATAGCTTTAAGAGTCCATGCGCAGGTAAGAATAAGGATAGCGGGAACCATTGCCTTGAATCCTTCAGGGAAGGATTCCATAATGCTCTTGAAGCTGATTACTCTTCTGATGAGGAAATAGATAATTGAGAAAACAATTGCTATTGATGAACCGATAACAAGACCTATGGAAGCATCGGAATTTGAGAAAGCATCAATGAAGCTTGCACCCTCAAAGAAGCCGCCTGAATAAATCATGCCGAATACGCAAGCGATGATAAGCACAACAACGGGCAGAACAAGGTCAATAACCTTGCCCTTGGGATTGGCATTTTCATCGGTAACGGTGTCCTTGAAGGTTTCAGCGTCGCTTGTGAAGAGGTCGCCCTGCAACACAGCGTTGTTTTCGTGGAGCTTCATCGGGCCGTAATCGAACTTCATAAGCGTAATGACAACCATCATCAGAATGGTGAAAAGTGCGTAGAAGTTATAGGGAATAGCCTGAATGAAAAGGCTGATACCGTCGTTTGCGCCTGCGCCCTTTGCAAAGCCTGCAACTGCGGCTGCCCATGAAGAAATGGGAGCAATAATGCAAACGGGAGCTGCGGTTGCGTCAATAAGGTAAGCGAGCTTTGCTCTTGAAATCTTCTGCTTGTCGCAAACGGGACGCATAACCGAACCAACTGTAAGGCAGTTGAAATAGTCGTCAATAAAGATAAGACAGCCGAGAATGATTGTTGAAATCTGAGCGCCTACTCTGGACTTAATGCGTTTTGAAGCCCATCTTCCGAATGCAGCAGAGCCGCCTGCCTTGTTCATAAGCGAAACAAGCATTCCGAGAAGAACAAGGAATACGATGATACCCATATTGTAGCTGTCTGAAAGGCTTGAAACAAAGCCGTCAAACAGAATATGGTTGATTGCAAGCTCGAAATCGCCCATTGCATAAAGGAAACCGCCCACAACAATACCGATGATGAGCGAGGAATAAACTTCCTTTGTGATAAGAGCAAGAACAATGGCGATAACCGGGGGAAGAATTGCCCAGAGAGAATTTGCAAACTTGCTTACGTAAGCTTCTTCTTCGGGAGCAACAAGCTCTGTAAGGGTTGCAATGCTTTCTGACTGAGCGGCCATAATCTCTGCCGCCTGCTCTGTTGTTTCGGCAGCTTCGGGAGCGGCAGCATAGCTTTCGCCTACAAGCTCCATAAGGATTTTAACGTCCTCATACTGCTTCTGAATTGCTTCGTTTGCAGCTGCAAGGTCAGTTTCTTCGTCAATTTCAAGCAGATTGGCTTCGTTATCAGCTATCTGAGCAAGAACGTCTTCAACCGAAGCTTCTTCTGCTGTGTTTGCGAATGCAAAGCAACTGAAAATTGAACCGAGAAGTGCAATTACAATGCAAATCGCCGCAATTTTTCTTTTGCGTGTCATAGAATACCTCCATAAAATATAATCGGCTTTTATGCCGTAAAAATAACAAAGCTCCGATACCTGCACGGTAACGGAGCGCATAATTTCATCAACTGAAACAGATAGCTCTCCACAACCGTGACAGTCTGCCGCATATTCTGCGGTCAGCCCAGCGAACAAGGCTTCGGGTAACCTGCATCCGCTTCGGCAAAAGTCCCTTTCTCCCATTCCCGATACCCGTTAAGGAACGGCTTACTCTTGACTTTTGCGCCTCTATCATTGCTTTCTACCTGTTTACAGTAACATATATCAAAATACTTTGTCAAGCAATATTATTCTTTTTGTTAATTATTTCGTAACAATTCGACAATTTTATCGCTGAGCGTTGCAAGCTGAGCCATACTCATTGTTTCAGCTCTCACTGCAGGCTCAAATCCGCATTCCTCAATTGCCCTGATAACAACGTCCTTTGCAACGCCCATACCCGAGCTGATTGAGTTTGAAGCGGTTTTTCTGCGCTGACCGAAAGCGGCGTGAACCATTTTGAAAAACATCTTTTCGTCGCTTACGGGGTTTTCGGGCTGCTCCCTTACGTCCATTCTGATAACGCAGCTGTCAACCTTGGGCGCAGGCATAAACGAGCCTGACGAAACGTCAAAAAGCTTTGTTGCTTCGGCATAATAATCAACCGCAACCGTAACCGCACCCGAAAGTCTGCTGCCGACGGGAGCGCAGAGTCTTTGTGCCGCTTCTTTCTGAACCATAACCGTTATTGCTTTAAGCGGCAGTCTGCTCTCAAGCAGGCTCATAATTACGGGCGAAGTAATATAATAGGGCAGATTTGCGCACACGTAAACGGGCATACCCTTGAATTTTTCTTCAATTATTGCGGCAAGGTCGGTTTTAAGCACGTCCTGATTGATGATTTCAACGTTGTCAAAATCCTTGAGCGTTTCGTCAAGAATAGGCAGAAGCTTTGTGTCAAGCTCAATAACAACAACCTTTTTCGCTCTTTTGGCAAGCTCGGCAGTCAGCACGCCTATACCCGCTCCTATTTCAATAACGCCGCTGTTTTCGTCAATGCCGCTTTCCTCCGCCATTCTCGGGCAGACGGAAGGGTTGACAATAAAATTCTGACCCAGCGCCTTTGAAAAATGAAAGCCGTGTCTGCCGAGAATTCCTTTAACCGTACCGATATCCGTTAAATTATACATCACAGTAACCTCGTATCATTAATAATCAGCTCAAAATCGCATTTGAGTGCCGCCGCCGACTTTTTGCAAAGCACCATTCTCTCAAGAAAAATTTCAAAATATTCCATAACTGGGCAAACCAGAGTGTCGATTTTAAGCGTGAGCACTATCAGGCGTTTTTCCCTGTCGACGTCAAGCTTTGAGCTGAAAACGGCATAATTTACCCTGTCGTGAATATCGTCATGAAGCGTGTCGCGGTTGCGGACTCTCGACGTGCGCACGTCGCTTTTATCGGCAAGAATCAGCGCCGCCGCAATCGGTGTTACGGGAGCGGCTGTTTTATCGTCGTGGTGACCGATGGCGGTGATTATTTCAATAACGTCCTTGATTTCAAACGATCTTGCCTTGAGAATGTTGTGAGCCAGCAATGCTCCGCTCTGTGCGTGGTCGCATCTGTTTATGACGTTGCCTATATCGTGAAGCAGACCTGCAATTTTAACAAGGTCGCAGGTGTACTCATCATAGCCGAGCACCGAAAGAATCCTGTTTGCATCCTCCGCAACCTTAACTGCGTGTGCCATGCCGTGTTCCGTATATCCTATTTCGCCGAGAACGTGATTTGCCTTTTCAACGTAAGCCAAAATCTCGCTGTCTTTGCGCAAATTCTCGAAGCTAACCAAAAAACACACTTCCTTTTCGTAAAATATTGTTTACACTTCCGTTGATTTTTATTTGAAATCTAATTATAATATAGACTGTATAAATATAAATGGAGGTTGAACTATGTCAATTCTCGTAACAGGCGGTGCCGGTTTCATCGGCTCGCACACCTGCGTTGAGCTTCTCGAAGCAGGTTATAATACCATTATACTCGATAATCTTTGCAACAGCAAGAGCGAAAGTGTAAAACGCATCAAAGAAATTACGGGCAAAGATGTTAAGTTTTACGAATGCGATATCCGTGACCGTGCAGGTCTTGATAAAATTTTTGCAGAAAACAAAATTGATGCAGTAATTCATTTTGCAGGTCTTAAGGCTGTAGGCGAAAGCTGCACAATGCCTCTTGAATACTATGATAACAACATCGGCGGCACCGTTATCCTTTGTGAAGCGATGAAGGCTGCAGGCTGCAAAAAGATGGTTTTCAGCTCATCCGCAACGGTATACGGCAGTGAAAACCCCTCGCCTTTAAAGGAAGATATGCCCGAGGGCAAAACAACAAACCCCTACGGCACAACAAAGCTTTATATCGAAAGAATTCTCAAAGACCTTTACGCCTCCGACCCCGAATGGAGTATTTGCCTGCTTCGCTATTTCAATCCGATCGGCGCACACAAGAGCGGCAGAATCGGCGAAGACCCCAACGGCATTCCCAACAACCTTGTTCCCTATATTGCACAGGTTGCCGTCGGCAAGCTTGACCACCTCAACGTTAACGGCAACGATTATCCCACACCCGACGGCACAGGTGTGCGTGATTATATCCACGTTGTTGACCTTGCACTCGGTCACATCAAGGCTGTTGAAAAAGTGCTTGGTGAAAACGGCTGCTTTACATATAATCTCGGCACAGGCAACGGCTACAGCGTGCTTGAGGTTCTCAGAGCATTTGAAAAGGCTTGCGGTCACCCCATCAAGTTTGAAATTGCACCCAGAAGACCCGGCGACATTGCGACCTGCTTCTCCGACCCCTCAAAGGCAAAAGCAGAGCTTGGCTGGGAAGCAAAAAGAGGAATTGACGAAATGTGTGAGGATTCATGGCGCTGGCAGTCACAGAATCCGAACGGTTTTTGATTATGAAGAATTATATCTGGGATTTTGACGGTATGCTGTTTGACAGCTATCCGCACATAACGTCTGCATTCATCAAGGCTCTTTCGGAATCGGGCAAAACCGCTGACTATGACGAAGCAAAGGCGTTGCTTGAAATTACCTATGCCACTGCCTATGAACATTACGGCGTAACCGAAGAAGAAAAAGAGCTTTTCAGGCATCACGAGCATAACTACAATCTGCGCCCGATTGCCGTTCCGTTTGAAAACACATATACCACCCTCGAAAAGCTTTTCAACGACGGCAAAAAGCATTTTCTCTATACCCACAGAGGTTTTGAAACCTCGCAGCATTACCTTGAAATATACGGTATGAAGAAATTCTTCACGGCGTTCGTTGATTCGTCAATGAATTTTCCCGCAAAGCCCGCACCCGACGCGGTCAATTATATCTGCGACACCTACGGTCTTGACAGAAGCGAAACCGTTATGATAGGCGACAGAGAAATTGACGTTCTTTCGGGTGTCAACGCAGGCTGCTTCGGTTGTCTTTATACCAAAAAAGAAAATCCCGAAACCGCCGCCCAATTTGTTGTAAGCGACATTTCGGAAATTTTAAAAATATAACCCTTTTGAGTGTAGGGGCGGATATCATCCGCCCGAATTATGAGTTTGTTGAAGAATTGCCGCTTCCCCTTACCCGAAACGGTCAAATAGTTGAGCAGGCAATCAGAAACATAACGTCGCATTACAGTAATGTTATTGTTGAAAAATATTGTATAATGCCTAACCACATTCACCTGTTGCTTTTGTTTTTGCCCGATGAAAACGGGCGGATAATATCCGCCCCTACACTGTCAACGGTAATCGGTCAAATGAAACGTTGGGTTTCCAAAGAACTCGGAAAATCAATCTGGCAAAAATCTTATGTTGACCGAATAATTGACAGTGACAAGGCGTACGAAGCGGTATGGCAATACATCGAAAACAACCCCCGAAAATGGCAGATAGACAAAACAACTTACAAAGGAGAAAAACTATGAGAGCTGTTATAACTGTTATAGGTAAAGATATGGTCGGCATTCTTGCAAAGGTTTCCGCCGAATGCTCAAACCACAACATCAACGTTCTTGAGGTAACACAGTCCATTCTTCAGGATATGTTCGCAATGATTATGATGGTTGACATCACAAAATCGGATATCCCCTTCACAGAGTTTTCGGATATGCTTCAGAAAGCAGGCAACGAAATGGGTCTTTCCATCCACGCCATGCACGAAGATATCTTCAACGCAATGCATACTATATAGTAATCGCTTAACAAATCGAAGTCACGTTTCTCCGTGGCTGATTTTCCGTCAGGAACGCCCAAAATACTCGTTAATACACAAAGTATTGCCTGCGTTTTTCGCCGCCCCTGACAAAAAATTATTCCGCTGATAATCATAACCCGATTTATTCAGCAATTACTTTGAAAGAGATGACTGATTATGCTTAACGCAAGAGATATTCTCGAAACAATAACCATGATTCAGGATGAACACCTGGACGTGCGTACAATAACAATGGGTATTTCCCTGCTTGATTGCTGCCACAGCGATATCGACGTTATGTGCGGCAAGGTTTACGATAAAATCACACGCTACGCAAAAGACCTTGTCAGAACAGGCGAACAGATTGAAAAAGAGCTGGGCATTCCCATCATCAACAAAAGAATTTCCGTTACTCCTGCGGCAATGATTCTCGCTTCCTGCGAAGATAAAGACGCCGTCAAGCTTGCAAAAACGCTTGACAGAGCGGCAGTTACCTGCGGAGTAAACTTCCTTGGCGGTTTTTCCGCCCTCGTTCAGAAGGGCTTCGGTCCCGGCGACAGAGAGCTTATTGAAGCCATCCCCGAAGCACTGAGCGTTACCGAGCGAATCTGTTCCTCGGTCAACATCGGCTCAACCAAAACGGGCATAAACATGGATGCCGTTGCCCTTATGGGTAAGGTTGTCAGAAAAAGCGCTGAGCTGACCGCCGACAGAGATTGCATTGGTCCTGCAAAGCTTGTTGTTTTCTGCAACGCCCCCGAAGATAACCCCTTTATGGCAGGCGCATTCCACGGTGCGGGCGAACCCGACTGCGTTATCAACGTCGGCGTTTCAGGTCCCGGCGTTGTAAGAGCCGCCCTTGCAAAGGCAGGCGACTGCGATTTGACAGCCGTTGCAGACCTTATCAAGAAAACCGCATTCAAAATCACAAGAATGGGTCAGCTTGTTGCAAGCGAAGCTTCACGCAGGCTCGGCGTGCCTTTCGGCATTGTTGACCTTTCGCTTGCTCCCACACCTGCAATCGGCGACTCGGTTGCCCATATTCTTGAAGAAATGGGTCTTGAATGCTGCGGCTGCCACGGCACAACCGCCGCACTTGCTCTGCTCAACGATGCAGTTAAAAAAGGCGGCGTTATGGCTTCGTCACACGTCGGCGGACTTTCGGGCGCATTCATTCCCGTAACTGAAGATGCAGGTATGATTGACGCCGCAAGATGCGGTTGCCTGACCCTAAATAAGCTTGAAGCAATGACCGCCGTTTGCTCGGTAGGTCTTGATATGATTAACATTCCCGGCGACACACCTGCAGAGGTTATCTCGGCGATTATCGCTGACGAAGCGGCAATCGGTATGGTCAACTCAAAGACCACCGCCGTCAGAGTTATTCCTGCAATCGGCAAACAGGTTGGCGAAGAATTGAGCTTCGGCGGACTTCTCGGAAGCGGCCCCGTTATGCCCCTTTCAACATATTCGCCTGCAAAATTCATAAACAGAGGCGGCAGAATCCCCGCCCCGATGCAGAGTCTCAAAAACTAAACAAAGACTGCCTCACGAAGCGCAGACTGACAGAAACAAAGTATGGACAACCCTTGCGGTTGTCCGTGATAAAAGCCAACAGGCTTGCAGTGATAATCAACTGCAAGCCTGTTTTTAATTTATATCAAAAATCACGCCTGTTCAAAAACAAACTCATCGTTTTCGTATTTGCAAACGTATTTTTTGCCCGTTTCGAGGACGCCCTCAAGCAGTTTTTCGGAAAGCTTATCCTCAATTCTCTGCTGAATGGCTCTGCGCAGAGGTCTTGCGCCGTAAACGGGGTCAAAGCCTGCGTTGCCGATTGCTTCAACCGCACCGTCGCTGAATTCAAGCTCAAAATCAAGCTCTCTGACTCTCTTTGCAAGTCCCGAAAGCATACGGCGTGCAATTTCGTCGATGTTTTCTTTTGTCAGCTGACGGAAAACGATGATATCGTCAACCCTGTTGAGAAATTCGGGTCTGAAAACGTTTTTAAGCTCCGCCATAACCGCATCGTGAATGCTCTTGTCGGTGCGTGTCTGCGAGCTGTCGGCAGCAAATCCGAGCGTACCTCCGCCGCTGTTGGCAATCTGCTTTGCGCCAACGTTTGAGGTCATAATGATAACACAGTTTTTGAAATCAACACGTCTGCCCTGTGAATCGGTCAGTATGCCGTCCTCAAGAATCTGCAGCAGCATATTGAAAACGTCGGGGTGTGCCTTTTCGATTTCGTCAAACAGAAGCACAGAATACGGTCTGCGGCGCACCTTTTCGGTGAGCTGACCGCCCTCGTCGTAGCCGACGTAGCCGGGAGGCGAGCCGACAAGCCTTGAAACGGTGTGTTTTTCCATATATTCGCTCATATCGAGCCTTATCATTGCGTTTTCATCGCCGAACATGGAAGCGGCAAGAGTTTTGCAAAGTTCCGTTTTACCAACACCCGTCGGACCGAGGAAAATAAACGAGCCCGTAGGTCTTTTGGGGTCTTTGAGTCCCGCTCTGCCTCTGCGGATTGCTCTCGCAACGGCGCTGACCGCTTCATCCTGACCGACGATTCTTTCGTGCAGCTCACTTTCCATATTGAGAAGTCTTTCGCTTTCCTCACGGGTCAGCTGATTGACGGGAATGCCCGTCCACTGCGAAACAACAGCTGCTATCTCCTGCTCCGTAACCTCGCCCGTTTCGCGGTTGTTTTTTTCTTTCCAGAGCTTGCGCTCGTTTTCAAGCTCATCGCTCACTTTTTTCTTTTCGTCCCTGATATCCGCCGCACGCTCAAAATCCTGTGACTTAACGGCTGATTCCATCTCTTCGCCGAGTGATTTCAGCTTGTCTTCAAGCTCTTTGAGGTCGGGCGGTGCGGTAAACGCACGCAGACGCACTCTTGAAGCCGCCTCGTCAACGAGGTCAATCGCCTTGTCGGGCAGATATCTGTCGCCGATATAGCGTGACGACATCTTGACCGCCGCCGTAATGGCGTTATCGGTAATTTTCACCTTGTGGTGTGCCTCGTATTTATCCCTTAAACCCTTGAGAATTTCAACGGCTTCGTCCTCGGTGGGTTCGCCAACGGTAACAGGTTGAAATCTTCTTTCAAGAGCGGCGTCCTTTTCGATGTGCTTACGGTATTCTTCAAGCGTTGTTGCGCCGATAACCTGAATCTCGCCTCTTGCAAGCGAAGGCTTGAGAATGTTTGCGGCATCAACCGCACCCTCCGCCGAGCCTGCACCGATGAGCGTATGCACCTCATCAATGAAAAGAATTATATCTCCTGCCTTGTTGACCTCTTCAATAACGGTGCGGATTCTTTCTTCAAAATCGCCCCTGTACTTTGTACCGGCAACCATTCCCGTAAGGTCAAGGGTAACTATGCGCTTGTTGCGCAGCAATTCAGGCACCTCACCCGTTGCAATTTTAAGAGCAAGACCTTCTGCAATTGCGGTTTTGCCGACACCCGGCTCACCGATAAGGCAGGGATTGTTCTTTGTTCTGCGGCTCAGAATCTGAATAACTCTGTCAATTTCGCTCTGTCTGCCGATAACAGGGTCAATTCTGCCCTGGTTTGCCATTGCCGTCAGGTCTCTGCCGAATTGTTCAAGGGTCGGCGCATCTGATTTTTCTTTGCCGCTGCCCTTGCTTTTTCCTCCCGAAGTATTGCTTCCGAGCGCATTTGTGAGGTCGTTGAGCAAATCCTGCGGCTGGATGCCAAGCTGTGAAAGGATTTCCGTTGCGGCGCCCGTACCCTCTCTTATAATTCCCATAAGCAGATGCTCGGTGCCGATATACGAATGACCCATACCTCTGCCCTGAAGAATTGCGGTGTCGATAATATTCTTTGCTCTGGGTGTGAAATCGTTGGGCGAAAGCACCGTCGGCGCGCCGATGCCTATACCGTTTTTGATTATTGCCTCAACGTCGCCGTAGGTCACTTTTCTTGCAGTGAGCGCTGTATGTGCCATTCCGCCGCTTTCGGCAAGCAGACCAAGCAGAATATGCTCGCTGCCGACGTAGGTGTGACCAAGGTTTTCTGCATTCGAAATTGCGCTGTTGAGCGCTGCGTTTGCTTTTTGTGTAAAACCTGTAAATCTGTACATTTTAATCCCCCCGAATTAAACTGTATCAAGCCTCATCAGTCTGCAAGTGCTTCTCGCACGGCAGCCGCCCTGACGGCATCCCTTGCCGCCGCCGAATCAGCATTTTCGTTTGCTGCGCTGACTGTTGCAGGCTGCATGTTGACTATCAGTTCATTTATTTTTTCAATATTTACGTCCAAAATTCCTCTTGCCGCACCAAGACGTACAAGTGAAGCAAGTTCCATAAATTCTTCTGTGCTGAGCAGACGTGCGTTTTTGAGAATCCCGTATGCTCTGAAAATTTTGTCCTCATCGGCGGCATTCCTGACCATTTTTGCGGCTGCAGCTCTTTCCTGACCGACAAGCTGAAGCACAATGGATTTAAGATTTGCAATCGCCGTTTCTTCGGTAATTCCGAGAGTTATCTGGTTGCTTATCTGATAGATGTCGCCGCTTGAACGCGAGCCTTCGCCGTAAGCTCCTCTTATTGTAAGACCGAGCTTTGAAACGGTGTTTGCAAGGCGGCTTATCTGACCGCACCTTGTAAGTGCCGGCAGGTGAAGCATAACCGACGCTCTCATTGCCGTGCCGAGATTGGTCGGGCAGGCGGTAAGATAACCGATTCTTTCGTCAAAAGCGTAGCTGAGTCTTGAATCAAGAAGGCTGTCAAGCTTATCGGCAATGTCAAACGCCTCTTCAAGAGCAAGACCCGCCTTCATCACCTGAAGTCTGATGTGGTCCTCTTCGCAAAGCATTATGCTCACGCCCTCATCGCCCGAAAGCATAAGTGCGCTGCCGTCTTTTTTAGCGGCAAATTCGGGACTGATAAGATGTCTTTCGGCAAGCGAAACCGCCTGCTTACGGCTGAGGTCTTTCATTTCGATATAGCTGAAATCCTTGCTGTCGTTTTCAAAAAGAGCGCTTTTGACAAGCGAATTCACTCTGTTTTTACCTGCAACGTCAAGCTTTGCAGGAAACGGAAATTCATCAAGGTTGCGTGCGAGGCGGATACGTGTGCTTAAAACAACGTCGCCCTGGTCGCCTTTTTCAATGTACCATTTGCTCATCAGTTTTCGCCTCCTTCTTCAAGAGCCTTTATTTCGTCTCTGATTTTTGCCGCCTGCTCAAACTCCTGTTTGGCAACGGCTTCATTCATCTGAGCCTTAAGCTTTTCAACTTTTTCTTCTTTTGTTTCCACCTTGACCTCGGCAGGTGCACTGTGGCTTGTTTTGCCGCTGTGCTTTATCTTGCCGTGGATTCTCTGAATGGAGGGCAGAAGCTTATCGTAAAAAGTTCTGTAGCACTCTGCACAGCCGACCTTGCCGTCTCTGACAATGTCGCTGAAAGCCGTGCCGCATTTGGGGCAACGGGGTGCGCTGCCCGAAGCAAGCGACGGCATCGTATCGCCCAGAAGGCTGCCGAAAAGCTCCGAAAGATTAAGTCCGAAGCCCGAAAACATATCGGAATAACCAAGATGCGAAGCGCAGTCGGAGCAAAGATGGCTTTCAGCCATATCGCCGTTGATTATCTGCTTGAGGTGTGTTGTTGCTTCGTTCTTTCCGCAATTCTGACATAACATATTCAATCATCCTTTCCCTATCTGTGTGTATCAAGAGTTAAAAGCATTTGTTTAAAAATCGTTGTTCGCACCCTGTCCCTGACGGTCGGCGGAAGCATCCGCAGTGAACTGTCGCCCGTTGCGGCAAGCATAAGCTTTGCCGAGGTTTTGTCAATGATTCCTGCGTTGAGCAGATTCAGCGTGTGCGCTCTGCAAACCGAAAAATCCGCTTCGTCGCCGATATGGTTGACCGTGTGCATTATCGCCGAGGGTTTATCGATGCTCACCCTTGTTATTTTGATGTAACCGCCACCGCCTCTGCGGCTTTCAACAATGTAGCCGTGTTCGGGCGTGAATCTTGAAGAAATAACGTAGTTTATCTGGCTGGGTACGCAGCCGAGGGTCTGCGCAAGCTCGTTACGCTGTATTTCGATTGTACCGTCCTGCTCAAGCATTTCCATAAGCATTCTTGCAATATCGTTGCTCAAACTCATTATATCAGCTCCTTTTGGTTGCAAAACGTCGCAATTTGACTTTGACTTTCTTTGACCTTTGTGCTTATTATAGCTCCCGAAAGTCAAAAGGTCAAAGGTCAGAAAAGGTCAAAATTGTTTGTTTGACCTTTGATTTTGGCGATTATCGCATATTTTCTTCAATTTGCTCCGTTTTTCTTTGATTTTTAATTTTTTGCATTTCAGCAAAGTTTGACCTTCGGTCAGCTGTGAAAGTTAAAGTCAGATTTCAGATTCAGGTTGTAATTTATGTAGTATTATGGAAACTATTCCAAAAATTATCATCAGAAAGTCAAAAATCATAACAAACAAGAAGCGTCAACTTATCGCCTTCTTTTTCTTTACTTTTACATATTAAATATGTTATAATATTTAAATAACAAATTTGAGGGAGGATATTATGGATTTTCGTCAGGAATATCTCGGCGGCGGCATAACCGCCTTTGTTTCGCAGGCTCACACCTTCGGCACCGATGCCGTTTTGCTTGCGGACTTTGCTTCGCCCTCAAAAAGAACGGTCTGCTGCGACCTCGGTTCAGGTTGCGGCATTATCCCCCTGCTCTGGTGCAAAAAAGAAACGGGCAAAATTACCGCTGTTGAAATTCAGCCGCTCGGAGCGGAGCAGATTGAAAAAGCCGTTGAATTCAACAACCTTTCGGACAGGCTGACCGCCGTCAATGCCGACCTCAAGGCGCTCAAAGGCGTTGTGCCTTTCGGATGTTTTGACCTTGTAACAATGAATCCGCCCTATAAAGCAAGCGGCGCGGGAATTGAAAGCAGGTCGGGTGCCGATAAAATCGCAAGGCACGAAACAATGTGCACTTTTACGGATATATGTACCGTTTCGGCAAAGCTGCTCAACTTTGGCGGCAAGCTGTGTATGTGCATCCGCCCCGAGCGTCTGTGTGAGCTTTTCTGCGAAATGAAAGCGGCAGGCATTGAGCCGAAGCGTTTGCGCCTTGTTTCAAAATGCGCAGGCAAAGCACCGTGGCTTGCTCTTGTTGAGGGCCGACGCGGCGGAAAAAGCGGAATGACCGTTGACCCCGAGCTTTTTGTTTACGGCGAAAACGGATATTCCGATGAAATGAAAAAAATTTACGGCGATTATCTTCTTGAAAACCGAGGTGAAAACACTTGAGCGGAACTTTATACGTTGTCGGAACGCCGATAGGCAATCTGGGCGATATTTCTCCCAGAGCGCTTGAAACTCTTGAAAAATGCGATTTCATTGCTGCAGAGGATACAAGGGTTACGCTCAAGCTGCTCAACCATTTCGGAATAAAAAAGCCGATGATAAGCTATTTCGAGCATAACAAATTTGAAAGAGGACCTTTCATTGCCGATAAGCTCCTTTCGGGCGAAAACGGTGTTATTGTTACCGACGCAGGTATGCCCGCAATCTCCGACCCCGGCGAGGACCTTGTTAAGCTTTGCATAGAAAAAGGCATAAAGGTTGAGGCTGTGCCGGGTCCGTGTGCATTCGCAACTGCGCTTGCAGTTTCGGGTATGCCGTCAAGGCGTTTTACCTTTGAAGGATTTTTGCCCACCGATAAAAGCGAGCGCAAATATATAATTAATTCTCTTGTAAGTGAAGAGCGCACAATGATTTTTTATGAAGCACCGCACAAGCTGGCTTCTGCCCTCGCAGACCTCGCCGCCGCTCTGGGCGACAGAGAAACAGCCATTGTGCGTGAGCTTACAAAAATCCACGAGCAGGTTATAAAAACAACCCTTTGCTCCGCCGCCGAAAAATATTCATCGGAGCAGCTCAAGGGTGAAATAGTTCTTATTGTTTCGGGCGCACCCCGAAAAGAAGCCGAAGAAATGACGCTTGAGCAGGCGGTTGCCTATGCAAACGAGCTGATTGCAAAGGGCGAAACAAAAACCGCCGCAGCCAAAATTGCTGCAAAAGAAAGCGGCTTCAAAAAAGGCGATATATACAAATTTCTTGTTGAATGATTGAGGAGGGTAAAATGATTAAAGAAGCTTTAAAATATTATGCTGACCACCCCGTGTGGATTTTCGTGCTTGTCGGTGCTGTTCTTCTGACGTTTTTTATCTGCTTAAAGGCAGCGCAGGCAAGTTCAAAACGCTATGCCGCAAACGAAAAAACAATAAAGAAAATCAAAGAAGAAAACGAACTTTGCAACGAATTTGCAATCCTGACCGAAAGTCTTATCGCTTCTGCCGAAGCTGACCGTCTTTTCAAGGGAGTTGCCCTCAATCTGCAAAAAAGAGTTGCCGACAAAGACGATATTATGGCAGAATTCGACGCTCTTACGCAGGAACAAAAAGAAATCTATGCTCTCTACACCGTTATTGATGACGGCGGAAACCGTTTGAGCGGTTTTTTTGAAAACTGCACAAAGCCGCTGACCGACGTTGCGCTTGAAGCAATCGGACGTCTGCTTGACGGCGAAGCGGTTGAGGTTTTTAAAAATGAGTTTGATGCCTTCGACGACGATAACGAAAACGTTTCGTTCATTCCCGAAGAAATCAAAAAGCTCGACGCAAGCTTCAAGGAACTTGCACCAATTGATTCCATCTGCACCAAAGCAGGTGAATTCATTAAATCAGCACCTGAAAAATTCATATAAAGGAGAACTCAAAATGAAAAAGTTACTTTGCATCGTACTTGCTGCGGCAATGCTTTTATGCGTTCCCGTCAGCGCAAACGCCGCTCCCGAGTCTCTCGCATTCGGCGATGACGGCAAATTTGTCATTCTTCACATCAGTGATCCGCAGGATGACAGATACGCCGCTTATGATCTGACCAACTTCGTTGCTCTTGCAATTGAAGAAACAAAACCCGACCTTGTAATTATATCCGGCGATATTGTTGAAGACAGCCGCGCAGGTGACGCAGGTGTTGATGCCGAAGGCGGCAGAGAAGGCGTTACCATCAAAAACAACGGTGAACTTGACTACGCCGCCACTCTTGAAAACGTAAAAATCGCTTGCGATAACGTTTTTTCAATCATCAATGATGCAAAAATCCCCTTTGCCGTAACTCAGGGTAACAATGACTATCAGAGCGGTGTAACCAACGAGGATTGGCTCAAAATTTATTCATCATATGAATATTGCCTTACCTTTGACGAAAGCACCGACAGCACAGGCAGAATAGATTATAACCTTGAAATTCTCGGCTCCGACGGCGAGGCGGCTTTTAATATCTGGCTTATGGACACCGCAGGAGATAACGTCAACGCCGAGCAGATTTCTTGGTACGAAGCTGAAAGCAGCGCACTTGCCGAGGCAAACGGCGGCAAGCCCCTGCCCTCACTGCTTTTCCAGCATATTCCCGTCGGCGATATGGGCAACCTCTTTGAGGAGTGCAAACTGTGGGACGAAGGAGCTATTCCTAAGGGCGGCAAATTCTACCGTCTTAACCACGAGCTTGCAAACGGCTACCACGCAGGTGCAATGATTCCCGGCGAAACAACCGAACAGTTCAAATCCTGGAAAAAACAGGGCGATATCCTCGGCGCATATTTCGGTCACTGGCACACAGAAGGCTACACCGGTGTCTGGGACGGCATTGAGCTCGGCTTCACCTACGGCTGCGAATTTGCAAAACCCGGCCCCTACGGCTACAGAGTTTTCACAATAGATGAAAATGACGTTGAAAACTTTGAAAACGAGCTTTACACCTACGAAGGCTCGGTCAAAAAGGACAACGCACGCTTTGAACTTCAGGTTGACGAGCCTTATGCGGAATACGATAACTTTATTGCAGAATTTTTTGCTGCAATCAGAAACGTTTTTGTTCTTATTTCCAAAGGAATCAAAAGTCTGCTGAGCTGACGTACATAACAAAAATTAACCCTGCATCTTAAATTGATGCAGGGTTGTTTTTCTATATTCTGATATATACGCACATTTCGTTTTCGCCCCTGTTGCCCCATTTATAATACGGAATAAGTTTGATTTGAACAGGAGTTTCTTCCGCTTCGCTCCATTCGGAATAGAGTGCGCCGTCCTCTTTTTCCCTGAAGCCGTCGGCAATAACCGTATCGCCGTCGCATCTGAAATCGGGTTCTTTTGAAATGCGAAGCATCTGCAGATTTTTGCCGTTATCCGCTTCCTCAGCGCAATAAACAAACGGTCCTCTGACAACGGCAACCTTGCCCGTGTTTTCTCTGACTCTGTTGGAGCATTTAATCAGCTTTGCCTGCATATCAAACTCTGCCTCAAGCGTTGCCTCATCGGATATTCTGAAATAAGCATAGCCGTCTTTTACCTCACAAGGAAGAGAAAAAGTATATTTGCCGCACCACTTGGGTATTCTTACGGCAAGGGTAATTTCTTTTTCAGGTCTTATTTCTATTGTAACCCTGCCGTTTTCGGCATAGGTTGAGCTGATTTTTATATCCGCATTTTCTGCCTTTGCTTCGCAGCCGATAAACTGATGAACAAACAATGCTTCGTCATTCTCCGTAAAGCAGTATTCGCCGATTGACGATATCAGCCTTGCAAGGTTGGGCGGACAGCAGGCACAGCCAAACCATTTCTGACGCACAGGCTTAACGTGGCGCTTGCGTGAATCCTTGTGCGATGCTTCGGGCAGCACTTCAAGGGGATTTACGTAGAAAAAGCTTTTGCCGTCCTGTGCCATACCCGACAAAACCGTGTTATAAATCGCACGCTCCGCCGCATCGGCAATATCCGCATCGGGCGCAATTTCAAGCATTCTTCTCGCAAAGAAAACAAAACCGATTGACGCACAGGTTTCCGCATATGCAAGGTCATTCGGCAAATCGTAATCAAAAGAAAAAGCTTCGCCGTCAACCGTTGAGCCGATGCCGCCCGTTATATACATCTTTTTATCTATGATATTTTCAACCAGCTTTTTGCAGGCAGAATAAAGCTCATCATCGCCGCAACGTTTTGCAACGTCAGCCATTCCGCTGTAAAGATAAACGCCTCTTACTGCGTGACCGACCGCTTCGTGCTGCTTTCTCGGCTCGCAGTGCGCCTGATTATAATGATAATTGTCATAAACCGTTTCTCTGCCGAGCACGGTATCATAGTAATACGGCTTTTTGCCGCGCTCATTGATAAAAAATTCCGCCGCATCAAGATATTTTTTGTTTTCTGTAACGTCAAACAGCTTGACAAGCGCCATTTCGGCAATCTCGTGACCGCCGTAGCCTTTGATTTTATCCTCACCGAAGGTATCGCAAATCAAATCCGCAAAACGGCAGGCGGCATCAAACAGCTTTCTTTTGCCCGTTGCTTTATAATATGCAACCGCCGCCTCGGAAAGGTGTCCGAAGCAGTAAAGCTCGTGAAAATCCTTGAGATTTGAGAATATTCCGCTCCGATTGTTGATAACGTAAAGCGTGTCAAGATAACCGTTTTCAAGCTGTGCACCGCAAACAAGGTCAATCACCCTGTCGGCTTTTGCCTCAAGCTCTGCGTCGGGGCAATCTGAAAGCGAAAAAGCAACCGCCTCAAGCCACTTATAAACATCGCTGTCCTGAAAAACCCAGCCGTGAAACGCATCGGGATGAGCATTATTATCGTCATAACACCATTTATCGGCAGGATAAACGGGTACTTCCTCACCGTTTTTCAGTGCAGAAACAACTCTGCCCGCCTTAATAAAATTCTCAATGGCGTAGCTTTTGTCCGCACCTTCTATTCTGTCGTGAAGCGCCTCATACTGATAAGGAATAACCTCTTTGCGCACAAGCTCCGTTTCGCCGAGCCAGAAAGGGTCGGTTATTTTGATTTTTTTAAGTTCAACGTGCTTTGAAAACTTCTGTTTGTCCATGGCAAGCTCCGATTATAATTTTATATATACATTATAAACATCACATTCTATATGGTCAATATATAAACTTTATATATCTGCATAATTGACATTCAACGAAAATTTGATATAATATATAAGGTTATGTAATTTTTGAAATATTTTTTCAGGAGTGAT
>JAGBAK010000072.1 GCA_017938985.1 Clostridia bacterium | reverse complement strand
TTTTCAGTTCCTCAAGAGATTTGAAAAGGTCGGTACAGCTATAGAGAAACTCGAAATACGCTCAATGAGAAAAAGCGAAAACGTTAAAAAATACAGGTTCTGGGGACTGTTTGCTTTTGTTGGCATTCCTTTACCCGGTACAGGCGGCTGGACAGGCGCACTTATTGCTTCGCTTCTTGATATGCGAATCAAGCTTTCGTTCCCTGCAATTGCTCTGGGCGTGCTTGCCGCAGACCTGATTATGGCTATTTTCTCTTACGGTCTCCTCGGTGTATTAGGTCTGTAAAAAATTAACACAGCGTTCCGTTTGTGAAACGCTGTGTTTTTTTGTAATTATGAATAGTATTTGTTGCAAAGCTCAAGCAGCCTTGCAAGTCTTGCGGCAATTTCATCGGGTGTTCCCTGAATGCTGCCCTGAAGCCAGTTAAGAATAACCTGTTTAGCACCTGCCGTTGTGAAATTGAGGTAAAGCACTGCCTCTGAAACGTCCTTTTCTGGATCTTTTTCAAGAACGGCGGCAAGAGTATCTTCATAGTAAACTTCAACAAGCCTGTTAACAAAATTGTTTAAAAAGCTGGTTTGCATAAGGGAATTGTAATAATCAAGGTCGCTGTAAAGATAGTTGCAAACAACCCTGAGAAAATCGGTTGAATTGTTGATGCCGCTGTCTTCTTCTCTTGCCGTGTTTACAAGAGAAATAAGCTTTTTAAGTTCTTCGGTTTCAATTTGTTCAAGCACGCTGTGGATATCGGGATAATGTGCATAAAAAGTTCCTCGGCTGATATCAGCTTCTCTGATAATATCCGAAACCGTAATCTTTTTGATATCCTTTTGGTGCATAAGGTTTGCAAGCGCTTTTTTTATCAAACTTTTTGAGCGTAAAGAGCTCCTGTATTCTGCCTTAGCCATTATTCTCTCTCTCCCAAAATTCATTTATTTAAATTTATACTAAATCGACTTAAATGTCAATAATATACATAAAATTTTAACACTTTATTTGAATATTTATTCAACGTTTATTGACGGAAAATTTATATGATGATATAATAATTTTATATTTTCGCGAAAGAAGGCAGTTTTATGAAACTTATTGCGCACACTGAAGCAATTGCTCCCAGACTCGGCGACGAGACTGCGGTCAGAATGATAAGCAAAAGCGGCTTTGACGGCATTGACTATTCAATGTTTTTTATGGATGAGGACGATAACGTTCTTGAAAAAGACGGCTTTAAAAAATATATCAGGAATCTGAGCAACATCGCCACCGTCAACGGTGTTTCGTTTGAGCAGGCGCACGCTCCGTTCCCTTCAATGCGTGACGGCAATGAGCTTTATAACAAAAAGATGGATTATAAGCTCAAAAGAGCTCTTGAGGTTGCAGGTCTGCTTGATGCAAAAATCTGCGTTGTTCATCCCGTTCAATTTGAAAATTGCCAGAAAGAAAGAAACATTGAGCTTTATAAAAATCTTGAACCTTATGCCCGTGATTTCGGCGTTAAAATCGCGCTTGAAAATATGTGGGGTTGGGATACGGATCACATTGTACCCAACGTATGCAGCGTTGCATCCGAATTCAACGATTACTATGATTCGCTTGAATCCGATGCTTTTACCTGTTGCCTTGACCTCGGTCATTGCGGTCTTGTCGGCGAAGATGCAGCTTCAATGATAAAGGATATGGGCAACAAGCGTCTCGGTGCGCTCCACGTTCACGATAACGATAATTTCCACGATTCGCACACACTGCCTTACCTTATGGAAATGGATTGGGATTCAATCCTCAAGGCTCTCGGTGAAATCAATTATAAGGGTCATTTCACCTACGAAGCAGGCAATTTCTTTGCCGGCTTCCCTGAGGATTTGCTGCCCGCCTGCCTTCGCTTTGCGCACGACGTGGGCAGAAGTATGATAAGAAAAATTGAAAAATACAGGGTATAAATATGAACTTTTTTGTATGCCCCGTCTGCGGCGGTGAGCTTCTGAGGGTCGGCAGCAGCTTTAAATGCTCGCTGAACCATAACTTTGACATCTCAAAATTCGGTTACGTCAATCTGCTCATGTCCTCTAAATCCTCCGCCAAACGTCACGGTGACGACAGGCTGATGGTCAGGGCAAGACGCGATTTTCTTGACAAAGGCTATTACGGTTTTCTTTGCGAAAAGCTCTGCGAAATATGCAGTGAATATCTGCCCGACGGCTCTGCCGTGCTTGATGCAGGCTGCGGTGAATGCTATTATTCATCGGCAATTCTGCGCTATTTCAACGAAAACGGCAAAACCGTCATAATGAACGGCGTTGATATATCGAAGGATGCGCTTGAATTCGCTTTCAAAAGAAAAAGCGGCGTATCAACCGCCGTTGCAAGCGTTTTCAATCTGCCCGTTGCCGAAAATTCAGCCGATGCCGTTCTCAACGTTTTCTCGCCCGAAGCTTTTGAGGAATACAGGCGTGTGCTGAAGAGCGGCGGCATTCTTTTGAGAGTTGTTCCGCTTAAAGACCATCTTTTTGAGCTGAAAAAGGCTGTTTACGATACACCTTATTATAATGACCCTGTTGAGCTTGAAATTGACGGCTTTACGCTTATAAATGAAACCGTACTTGAAAAAGAAATTGTTCTTGACACCACCGAGGATATTCTGAACCTGTTCAGAATGACACCTTATTATTATAAAACATCCGCTTACGATCAGCATAAACTTGAGCTGCTTGAAACGCTTTCAACAAAAGCGCAGTTCAGCGTCAGAGTTTACAGAAAGGACTAATGCTATGCACAAAAAACTTGCCTTGACACCGCCTATGGGTTGGAACAGCTGGGATTGCTACGGCGCCGCCGTCAATGAGGAGCAGCTTCTTGCCAACGCCAATTATATGGCTGAACATCTTAAAGATTACGGTTGGGAATACGTTGTTTGCGACATCCAGTGGTCTGAACCTACAGCAGACAGCTTCTATTACCATTATTTTGCACCCCTCTGCATGGACGAATATTCGCGCCTTATTCCGTCTGTTGAAAGATTTCCTTCTTCTGCAGGCGGTAAGGGTTTTAAACCCATTGCCGACTACGTTCATTCGCTCGGTCTTAAGTTCGGCATACATATTATGAGGGGCATTCCCAGACAGGCCGCTCATATGAACACTAAAATCAAGTGTGAAGGCGTAACCGCAAAGGATATTGCAAAGCCTTCGTCAATATGCCCCTGGAACCCCGATATGTACGGTCTTGAAACTCATAAAAAGGGCGCACAGGAATATTACGATTCGATTTTTGAACTCTATGCCGAGTGGGGCGTTGACTATATCAAATGCGACGATATTGCCAACACGGAAATGTGGCCCGACAAGCCTTATTCGGGCAGAGAAGAAATAGAAATGCTCCGCAAAGCAATTGATAAATGCGGCAGAGATATGGTGCTGAGCCTTTCGCCCGGTCCTGCTCCCGTTTGGGAACACGAGCATCTTGCCGCTCACGCTAACCTCTGGCGTATGACGGGCGATTTCTGGGACGAGTGGAGCAAGCTTCACGCAATGTTTGAGCGCTGCTATGCATGGCAGGAATACGTTCAGCCCGGTGCCTGGCCCGATTGCGATATGCTGCCTCTCGGCAGACTTCAGCTCACCGAAAAACTGCCCGAATACCGCGGCAGATACACCCGTTTCACCCGTGATGAGCAGATAACAATGATGACCCTCTGGGGAATTTTCCGTTCACCGCTTATGATGGGCGGCGAAATGCGTGATAATGATGAATTCACCCTTTCTCTGCTTCAGAACCGTGAACTGATTGATATGCTTAAAAATTCTTCGGGTGCAAGACAGTTCAGCCGCAACGAGGTTGACGGTAAGGGCGAAATTATCTGGACATCAAACGGCGAAAACTGCAAATACGTTGCTCTTTTCAACACCGATGACGATATCAGGGAAATCAGCTTTGACGTAACCAGAATTTCAATTTCGGGCTGTGATTATTCCGTTCGGGATATGTGGGCTCACAAAGAATATACCGTTACCGACGGCGAATTTTCAGCCGACGTCAACAGCCACGGCGCAAGACTTTTCAAAATCACTTTGAAATAAGAAGGTTTATTTATGGACAGAACACCTAATTACAGATTTGCAACCGAAAAGCCTGACCATATTATGGTCAGCATCAACGGCGACGCAAGACACACAATGACAGTTACGTGGCGTGCAAGCGCCGACGTTGCCGACGGTTACCTTGAATACTATGAAAAAAACGGCGAAAAGTGCATTGCAAAAGCAATTGTCAAGCCGTTCAAAAGCGATGTTAACACAAGCAACATCTTCTGGGCAAAGCCTGAAAATCTTAAACCCGGCACAAGATATTATTATACCTGCGGCTCGTCTGAAAACCGCAGCGAGGAATTTTATTTTGACACGCAGGAAGATAACCTTGAAAAATTCAGATTCATTGTGATTTCCGACCATCAGAAGGACGATGACCATTATAACCCCGACTATTCCCGTCTGAACGCATTCCTCAAAAACGTGCTTGCAAAGCACCCCGAGGTAAAGTTCATTCTTACCGCAGGTGACAACACAAACTGCGGTCAGCACGAAATTCAGTGGAATGCAATGTTCGAGGGTATGAAAGGTATTATCGAACACGTTCCTTATATGATGTGCTGCGGCAACCACGATAACAGGGGATTTGCGCAGTATTTTCCCGACGAGGTTGACCGTTATTACGCTGAGCCTGCCGAATTTTTTAACACGCAGCTTGAATATTCTTACCCTAAAAACGGTCCCGAGGGCTGGCAGACGGAGAATTATTCGTTTGATTACGGTAACGCACATTTTGTTGTTTTCGGCGTAAACGAACCTGAGCTTGTCAACGATTGGGCAATCAAAGACCTTGATTCAAGCGATAAAACCTGGAAGCTCGGCAGCTATCATTTCCCCATTTATTACGCAGGTCCAAACCTTGCGAATGATGATGCTTATCCGATGATGCGTGAATGTATGGAAAAGCTTGATATCCTTTTTGCAGGTCACGAGCATAATTTTTCACGCAGTTTCCCCATAAAGAACGAAGAAATATTTGACAGACCCTCGCAGGGCACAATTCACTATGAACTCGGTAACGCTCACAGCAATCCGCCAGGCACAAAGACCTGCGACAAAGTCTGGCACAGCTCGTTCTATCCGCAGGAGGAATCGGTCAGTATGTACGCTCTCGTTGAGGTTGACGGCGATAAAATGACACTTGTTGCTAATCTTGACGACGGCAGAATTGCCGACGAATGCCTGATTGATAAAGCAAAAGACGAAATCCGTCCTTACAGAGTTGCTCCGATTTTCGGTGAAGGCAGAACAAGACTTTTCTATAAAGGCGTTGACCTCGGTCTCTGTTGCAGCTCGACACCGCCTGTTCAGAAAGACGGAAAATGGTATATCCCCGTTGCAGTGCTTCTCGGCTTTATGGGCGGAGAAGTCAGACGCGAAAAGGGTAAAGTTTTTGCTTCTGTTTACGGCAGAAGCGCCGAATTCACCGAGGGCAGCCGCATTGCCGTCACAAATAACGGCGAATCTGACCTCGGCGCAGAGGTTTTCAGAGGCAACGAAGGTCAGCTTTATATGCCCGTTGACGGTGCCTGCAAGGTTTATGGCATGAAGTGGGCATACGCGGCAAGGAACAATTTCATAACCGTTGAACACGTTTCGGAGGATCATCCCGTACCTGTTCAGCCATAAAGAAAAAAATAACAGGCTTGCATCGTAATAAACGGTGCGAGCCTGTTTAATTATGTTATATTATGACAGCTTCTGACCTGACATTGCATATATCAGCAACCAGAAAGGTTTAAGCAAGCCGACAAATATTTTCTCATAAGTTCTCAGTTCACAGTTGAGAGTTAATGTGGCGCTGATTACTTCGCCGTCGGGGTTGGTTATTTCGCCCTTGATTACCGCCGTTCCTCCGCCGATGAATCTGATATAGCCGTTTTTATTAAGCAGAATATTTTTTCTGTTCTGCTCGCAGCTCCATACAATGTTCTCGTAATTGGCATTTTCGGGGTAGACCATATAATTGAGCGGAGTCAGCTCATACAATTTGATTTCGTCCTTGCTTATGTTTATGACAAGATTCTGTACGCCATTATGTTTAAGGTTTGCAATGGCGTCATATATTGCCTGTGTTTGTGCATCAACAAAATCCTGTTCGCAGGAATATCTGTTGCTCACGTCAACCGAAAGCGCTTCATCAAGAATATCGATGTTGATATAAAGGCTTCTGTCAACTGCCTTTGCGGCTTCAACGGCTTTATTATATTCCGTAAGGTCGGCAGGGGTTGAGTCCTTGATGATAATATCGCTGTAAATAACAACATCTCTGTCAACGTCGTGGTGTGTTACTCTGCAATAATAAAACGGAGCTGTGTCATCCTGCGTAAAAATATATGCCGTTTCTGTTGCGCCTTTAATCGGTGTGCCGCCCTCGGTGGAATTTTTGCCGTTCCAGAACCATTGATATTCAAGGTCAAAGCCAACAGCGTTAACTGTTACCATTTCACTGTTTTCGGTGATGTAATCGGGCAGCTCATTGATTATAAGCGGAACGCCGACAAAGGTAAAGCCTTTGTATTTGCAATATCTTTCAATATATGTTCCGGGCGTGCCGTAAACGGTCAGATTTTCAGCCGTTCCCTGCGCTTCAACAAATTCGTTAGAAAGAATTATGCCGCTGTCAGAGGGCAAGGCGCTTGTTGAAACAAGGTTTCTTGCGTCAATTGCGGTAATCGAACAACTGCCGAACGCATCGCTTTTGATGTATTCAATGCTTCTTATATCAAGATAATACATTGATTTGCAGCCGTTGAACGTATTTGCGCCCAGCTCCTTTGCGCCGTTGAGATAAGCCATATAAAGCTTCGGACAGTTGCCGAACATTCTGTTGACCGTTTTTTCAAATTTGGGAGCATAGAATATGCTCAGATTCTTTGGCAGGGGAGGCAAAACGTTTGACGTGTATGCTTCAGGCTCAAAGCCCGTTGCGCTTTCAAGCCTGATTTCAAGTAATGAATCGCAATTGCTGAAAGCGTTTGAATAAACGGTAATTGCTTTCGGTATTTCAATTACAACAAGGCTTGCGCAATTTTCAAAGGCGTTTGAGTCAACGTATTCAGCATCAGGCAGATGTATATGTTCAAGAGCTTCGCAGGTGCTGAATGCACCTTTGGAAACGGTTTTAAGCTTCTCTATTCTGACCTCTCTGAGTGAATCAAGACCTTTGAATGCACCGTCTTCAAGGCTTGTGAGGTCTGCAAAATCAATATTAACAAGACCGTTACAGCCTGCAAAAGCGTTTTTGCCGAGCGACAGAGGAACGGTAACAACAGCCTGTGAAATTGCGCTGTTCATAAATGCTCCCTCGGGAATATAGGCAAGCTTTTCAATATCAAGCGCAAAAGTGCTTTCTCTTATTTCATAAGCTTTGCTGCCTGTATTGTAAAAAGCATATTCGCCAACGCTCTCAAGCGAACCGAAATAAATATTCTTGAGCCATACGCAATTATAAAATGCTTTATCGTCGACCTTTTTAAGTCCGAATGCATAAATCGACTTGAGATCAGGGTTTTCCGCAACGCTCTCTTTGCCGATTTCGGTCACCGTGTTTGGAAGAAGAAGCTCTGTCAGACCTCTGTTTTTAAGAACGCCGTCGCCAAGTTTTCTGACGGTTATTCCGTTAACGGTTTCGGGTATCGAAAGGCTCGTCAGCGTGCCCGTGTAAGCGGTCAGAACGCCGTTTTCGTCTACGGTCAGCTCGCTTTCGCTTGCGTAGGGCGCAACAATTGCCGAAAAGTCCGCAATTGAAGAGCGGTAATGTCCGTCAGCATAAGCAACGGCAAGCAGCTTGGTTGTTTTGCTGATTTCAATGGGTTCGCTGTATATAACTGCGTTCGGATTGGTTTTTGACGGGATTGACTCATCGGTTGTATAGTATATTACCGAACCGGGTGTTTCGCAGGTGATAGTGAGGTCAAACGGTTCTCTGTAAAGTGCGGTTCCTGCAGAAAAAACAGGTGTTGCGGTCTTTATGTTTGACGTGAAATCGTTAACCGACGGTGCCGTAAGTATACCTGCGCCGAAATATTTTTCCGATTCAGGTTCAAAGGATACAAGCGCCAGAGCTTTTATCATATTTTCAACGTCTTCGGGTGAAGCGTCGGTGTCAACGGCAAGAATTGTTGCCGCTACAGCCGCCACAAGGGGCGAAGCAAGCGAAGTTCCCGAACCCGAAAAATATCCGCCGTTCATGCTCGTTGTCAGAATTGAAACACCGGGCGCAGTTATGTCAATTCCGCCGTAGTTACTGAAGTTTGCGGCAACGTTCTGATCGTTTGAAGCGGCAACTCTGATAACCGAATCATAGCTTGAAGGATACATCGGTTTATCCGTGTTATCGTTGCCTGCGGCTGAAACAACAACAATATCATTTTCATGCGCATTTGCAACAGCGGCTTCAAGAACCTGCGAATCCTCATAAAAACCTACGCTCACGTTGATAACGTCAACGCCGTCTTTAACAGCGCAGTTGATACCTGCCGCAACGGTAATAACCGTTCCGTTTCCGTGTCTGTCAAGAACTTTATACGGTTTTATGATAACGTTATCAAGCGTTGCATCAACAACAACGCCCGCAACCTGAGTGCCGTGACCGTTATCGTCATCCGAGCTGTTTCTTGTGCCCGAACCGCTTGTGTTGATTCTTGTGGGTTCAACTCTTCCGTCAAGATATTCGTGGTTTGGGTTAACACCCGTGTCAACAACAGCAACGTAAACGGTTGCAAGGTCGGTGTTGTTATATTTCAGCCTTTTATTAAGCGTATCAATGCCAATGTGCGACGGACCCCACGAAATATATTTGAAGTTAACCGATGCAGGTGATACCGCAGAGCCGGTTGTTGAAGATGATTTAAGCGTTTTATCGGCTTCAACGAACTCAATGCTGCTGTCAGCTTCAAATTTTTCAAAGGCCTTTTCAGCTTCTTCGGGGGATGAATACTGAAGCACCCATAAACCGTCAAAACCGCTGACAACCGCTACAGCTCCCTCGACGTTTAAATCGCCGAAGCTTTTAACGATAAGTCTTGCCGTGGCAAATTCTTTGTTGCTGTCAGAATTAATGTGTTCAATGCTGCCGTATTCTTCCACAATTGCGGCAACTTTCTGAGCAAATTCTTCCGCACTGATTTCGTTTGCAACGGCTGTGTTGCCGCCTGAAACACTGTATTCTTCGGTTTCGGCAGAAACGAATCCGACAGAGCAGGTGCAGAAGATTATGCACAGGCATAAAATCAGACCTGAAATTTTTTTCATTTTAATACCCTCTCAATAATTTTCATAATGAAAATTCTAAATTATTAATATTATATCATATTTATGATTAAATTTCAAGTATATTGTTCAATATTAATAAAATTGATGAACTTAAGTGTTGTTTTATATGTTAACAATGCATAATCATTTTATAAATATGCAAATATACTGTTGAAATGAAAATAATATTAATTTATAATGAATAAAGAGGTGATATTATGCTTAAAGAATTATTACTTAAGAACAGGTCATACAGACGTTTTGATGAAAGTTTTGAGATAAAATGCGAAGAACTGCGTGAACTGGTTGAGCTTGCAAGGCTTACACCGTCGTCTGTCAATTGGCAGCCGCTCCGCTTTGTTTTGGTGAACGATAAAGAAACAAACGCAAAGGTTTTTGAAAACGTAGCCTGGGCAGGTCTGCTCAAAGATTGGAAAGGTCCCGAAGAGGGCGAAAGACCCACCGCTTACGTTGTCATTCTGACCGATACAACCGTTGCAAAGAATATGAAAACCGACGTCGGTATCGTTGCCCAGACAATGATGCTCGGTGCGGCAGAAAAAGGTCTCGGCGGCTGTATGATTGGCAGCGTCAACAGAGAAAACGTTGCCCGACTTCTCGCCATTGACACCGAAAGATACACAATCGACCTCGTGCTTGCCCTCGGCAAACCCGTTGAAACGGTTAAGATTGTTGATTTGCCCGAAAACGGCTGCACCAACTATTACCGTGACGAAAACGGAGTGCATTACGTCCCCAAGCGTTCGGTTGATGAATTGATTATAAAATAAAAACAGGTCGGTACTTTTTAAGGTACCGACCATTATTTTTATATCAGTGATGGAAAAGTCTCATGCCTGTGAAGCACATTGTCATACCGTGCTTGTTGCAGGCTGCGATAACGTTATCGTCTCTGATTGAGCCGCCGGGTTCAGCAATGTAGCTTACGCCGCTCTTTGAAGCTCTTTCAATGTTATCGCCAAAGGGGAAGAATGCGTCGCTGCCGAGGGCAACGCCCTTGATTGTTGCAAGGTAAGCCTTCTGTTCTGCCTTTGTGAAGGGTTCGGGTCTCTCTGAGAAGAGTGTCTGCCAAACGCCGTCAGCAAGAACGTCTTCATATTCGTCAGAGATATAAACGTCAATTGTGTTATCTCTGTCGGGTCTGCCGACTGTGTCAAGGAAGGGGAGATTGAGAACTTTTTCGTGCTGTCTGAGGTGCCAGATATCAGCCTTGTTGCCTGCAAGTCTTGTGCAGTGGATTCTTGACTGCTGACCTGCGCCAACGCCGATAGCCTGTCCGTCAACTGCATAGCAAACGGAGTTTGACTGTGTGTATTTGAGAGTGATGAGAGCAATGATAAGGTCACGCTTTGCTTCAGAGGGGAACTCCTTATTCTCTGTAACAATGTTGCCGAGAAGCTCTTCGTCAATCTTGAAGTTATTTCTGCCCTGTTCAAAAGTGATGCCGTAAACCTGCTTGATTTCCTGTTCTGCGGGTACGTAATCGGGGTCAATCTTAACGATATTATAGTTGCCGTTTCTCTTGCTCTTGAGAATTTCAAGTGCTTCGGGTTCATAGCCGGGAGCAATAACGCCGTCGGAAACCTCGCGCTTGATGAGCTTTGCAGTTGTAACGTCGCAAACGTCCGAAAGAGCAATCCAGTCGCCGAAGGAGCTCATTCTGTCTGTACCTCTTGCTCTTGCATAAGCTGTTGCAAGGGGAGAATCGTCAAGACC
>JAGBAK010000071.1 GCA_017938985.1 Clostridia bacterium | reverse complement strand
GTCATCGGGTTTCCAGCCGCATTTGTCGCACTGATAAAGAGGTGCGCCCTCGGGTTTCTTTGCACCGCAGTTCGGGCAGAATTTGCCTTTGTTCACTGCACCGCAGGAACAGGTCCAGCCTTCTTCTGCAGGCTTCTTTGCTCCGCATTCTGTGCAGAAGTTACCGCTTACCGTTGCTCCGCAAGCACATTTCCAGCCGTTTGCGGGTGCTGCGGGAGCTGACTGTACGGGTGCCGCCTGCTGCTGTGCCTGTTGCTGCTGAACACCTGCCTGATACATTGCCGAAGGGTTGAAGTTACCGCCTGCGTTCATTGCCATACCCATACCCATAAAACCTGTCATTGCGCCAGCAGAGTTATTGGCTGCTGCTTCCATAGCGTTTGCCTGTGCATCTGCCATTCTGCCTGCCATCATAAACGGATTTGAGCCCATTGTTGCGGCATCTTCCATCTGATTGATTTTCTGCATATCTTCGGGAGTGAGCGTAATCGGGTTAAGCGCAATTGATTCAACTGAAATACCTCTGCGCTGTGTCCATTCAACTGCAAGTGCCTTGTTGAGAGCATCCTTAAGCTCTGTTGTATGTGCAGGAATCTGCGCGGGGCGGAGTTCAAGCTCTGTGAGCATTGCGAATGCGGGCTGAAGAGCTGAAATGAACTCTGTTTTGAGCTGATTGTCGATTTCTTCTCTTCTGTATTCATCGCCTACATTACCTGCAATCTTTGTGTAGAAAAGAAGAGGATCCGTGATTCTGTAGGAATAAATACCGTTGCATCTTACCTGAACGGAACGGTACATATTTAATCTTTTGTTAGCAACCTCAAACATAAAGGGGTTGGGTGTGCCAAACTTGTTATCAAGAATTTCTTTGGTGTTGAAATAATAAACTCTCTGGTCTTTGCCTGTGTCGCCACCGTATGTAAATCTCTTGCCGATGGTCTTGAAGGTTTCTTTGATTGAATTGCCGAGCTTGCCTGAAAAGATTGAAGGCTCTGTTGATGAATCATAGGTGAATTCACCGGGTTCTGCGCAAACCTCAACAATCTTGCCTTGCTCAACGATAATCATGCACTGACCGTCTGCAACGGCGATGCCTGAACCGTTGGAAATGATGTTGTCGCTACCCTTGGTGTTGGAGCTTCTGCCTCCGACTCTCTTTGTGCCCTTTACCATAAGCACGTCATTCTCGAGTGATTCGCAGTAGAAAAATTCCTTCCACTGGTCTGCGAGTACTCCGCCGAGTGCTCCGATTCCTGCTTTAATAAGTCCCATAATAAATTTCTCCTTTCAAGAAATCAGTTTATATTTTTAAAATTTATTCTTATCCTCTGGGCAATTCGCAATCAACAACATCTGTGATTACGTAGCCGAAAGGACTGTTTGCATCGGGTTCAACGATTACAGCAAGACCGAATTCCTCATAGCCTTCAAATCTGTAATCGTCAATTCTGATTTTAACGGAATACGTTCCGTCGCCGTTATCCTCAATACCGTAGAATTCGTCGGTGCTGAATCTTTCAAACAGATACGGTGTAACATCATAATCCGAATACTGTTTCATACTGCCTTCAACATTACATTCTTCAGGAATTCCGGGATAATTTCCTTTATACTCGGGATACATTGAATCCATATACGATTCAAGTTCCCATGTTGTCACAGAGATAACGTCATATTCTGTTTCGCCTACCGTTTTTGCGTGGTTGAGCGTTACGGCATAAGCAACGGTATCCCACACAACGGCAGGGTCATTGTTTTCGGCAAAGCCGTCATAATAAATTTTCGATGCCGCACGGGCAACGCAGAGATTATAGAAGGCTGAGTCTTCGGTTATTTCTTCGGGTGTGTTACCCTCATCAACCATAAGCAACTTTGTGACAACCTCATAGCCGTCCATAGCCAGATAATACTTGGCTTTCATATCTCCGTACTCGGCAACGAGTCTGTAATCGGGGATTGTTTCGGTTACATAGCAGTCAAATTCATAAATTTTGTCTTTTTCTGTTGAGATTTCGAATACGGTATCGATTACCTCAAAATCATCAACAATCGGCGACCACATTATCGCTTCAAGTCTGACCTTTACACCGTTTTTGGGTGAAACAAATCTGAAACAGCCTGCTGAAGTCTGAGGGTCAATGCCTGTGTTTATGCTTTCAATTTTACCCGTCAGACTCTGGTAATCTTCGGAATCGCAGTCCATATAAAGAGTCATCAGCAAATCTCCGCCGTCATCCTCTTTATTACCGCCTTTGTCATTAGCAGAACTGTTACCCTTTGTGTTTGCTTCTTCGGTCTGCTGAACCGAAGGAGCTTCGGTTGTTGTTTCGCCGTCACCCTTGTCGCCGCAGGCGGCAAATGAGAGCAGCATAATCAGTGCAAGCAGAACGGCTGTTATCTTTTTCATTGGCATTACCTCCTTATTTATTCGGTTTATAACCTTTTGATGAATAGGGATTTTTGTTTTCTTTGGGTGGGTCGGGAATATTGCCGACGTGAACAAGCCACGAAAACACGGCTGTTTTGATTGCAACGCCGATAACCCATACGATAAGCGCACCGACAAACCACCATATTGATATTTTGAAAATGAAATAAGCCGCAAGCAAAAGCCATGCAGGAATTGTCCATTCAAGGTCGAATATGAGGTTTATCAGCAACGCCGAAATGAATCCGTTGCCCTTTGGTCTGTTCTTCTTCATAATCATTCAACTATAAGTCTGCCGCTGATTTCACGGTCAAGAGCATTATGAACGGAAAGATACTCATCAAGAATTTCTCTGCAGGAGGTCGAAACCATTCTCGGCTTGCCGTTCTTTGCAACCTCGTCATAAGGAACGGAGAAAAAGTTTTCACGATTCTTGAAATGGAAATGCTGAAGACCGATTTTATAAATCTTTTCATCATCAAGCGGTTCACCGTTGAGCACAAACTTTTTGAATTCGTGAGT
>JAGBAK010000070.1 GCA_017938985.1 Clostridia bacterium | reverse complement strand
GGCGCATTTATGGACCGTTCCATCCTTGAGGGCGACCCCCACGCAGTTCTCGAAGCTATGGCTATCGCAGGTTACGCTATCGGCGCTGATCAGGGTTATATCTATGTAAGAGCAGAGTATCCCATTGCTGTAAACCGCCTCCAGATCGCTATCGACCAGGCTCACGAATACGGACTCCTTGGCGATAACATTATGGGCACAGGCTTCAAGTTCGATATCCAGCTCCGTCTTGGCGCAGGCGCATTCGTATGCGGCGAAGAAACAGCTCTTATGACAAGTATCGAAGGTAAGCGCGGCGAGCCCAGACCCCGTCCTCCTTTCCCTGCAGTAAAGGGTCTCTTTGGCAAGCCTACTATCCTTAATAACGTTGAAACATACGCTAATATTCCTCAGATCATCCTTAAGGGCGCTGATTGGTTCAGCTCCATGGGTACAGAAAAGTCCAAGGGTACAAAGGTATTCGCTCTCGGCGGTAAGATCACAAACACAGGTCTCGTTGAAGTTCCTATGGGAACAACTCTTCGTGAAGTTGTTGAAGAAATCGGCGGCGGCATCCCCAACGGCAAGAAGTTCAAGGCTGCTCAGACAGGCGGTCCCTCCGGCGGATGTATCCCTGCAAGCCTTATTGATACAGCAATCGACTACGATAACCTCACAGCTATCGGCTGTATGATGGGTTCGGGCGGTCTTATCGTTATGGACGAAGACAACTGTATGGTTGACATCGCAAAGTTCTTCCTCGATTTCACAATCGACGAATCCTGCGGTAAGTGCTCACCCTGCCGTATCGGCACAAAGAGAATGATGGAAATTCTTGAAAAGATTACCGACGGCAACGGCACTCTCGAAGACCTCGATAAGCTTGAAGAGCTTGCATACTACATCAAGGAAAACTCACTTTGCGGTCTCGGTCAGACTGCTCCCAACCCCGTTCTTGCAACTCTTAAGTTCTTCCGTGACGAATACGTTGCACACGTTGTTGATAAGAAGTGCCCCGCAGGCGTATGTAAGAGCCTTCTTAACTACGTTATTGACGCTGACAAGTGTAAGGGCTGCACACTCTGCGCAAGAAAGTGTCCCGCAAGCGCAATCAGCGGCACAGTTAAGAATCCCCACGTTATCGACACAACCAAGTGCATTAAGTGCGGTGCTTGCATTGATTCCTGTAAGTTCGGCGCAATCAGCAAAGCTTAATTGAGGAGGCATAAACTAATGGAAATGGTAAACATTAAAATAAACAATATGCCCCTGAGCGTTCCCGGTGGCATTTCAATCCTTGAAGCAGCAAGATATGCGGGCATCGAAATCCCCACACTCTGCTACCTCAAGGAGCTCAACGAAATCGGCGCTTGCCGTATTTGTATGGTTGAGGTTAAGGGCGCACGTTCACTTGTTTCAGCCTGCGTTTTCCCCGTAAACGAAGGTATGGAAATTTTCACAAACACAGAAAAGGTAAGAAAGAGCCGCAAGATGACTCTTGAACTCATTCTTTCAACTCACAGAAAAGAGTGCCTTTCCTGCGTAAGAAGCGGCAACTGTGAGCTTCAGAAGCTCTGCAAGGATTACGGCGTTGATGACGAAAAGGCTTTTGAAGGCACATATCCCGAATTCCAGTTCGACGATTCCGCTCCCCATATGATCAGAGATAATAGCAAATGCATTCTTTGCCGCCGCTGCGTTGCGGCTTGTGACGCACAGGCTATCAGCGTAATCGGCGCAAACGCAAGAGGTTTTGACACTCACATCGGCTCACCCTTTGAGCTTCCCCTTTATGATTACAGCTGCGTTTCCTGCGGTCAGTGTATCGTTCACTGCCCCGTTGGCGCACTCTACGAAAAGGACGATACCGCAAAGGTATTTGAAGAAATCAACAACCCCGAAAAGTTTGTTGTTGTTAACACTGCTCCTTCAATCCGTGTTACTCTCGGTGAAGCTTTCGGCAACGAAATCGGCACAAACGTAACAGGCAAGATGGTTGCAGCTCTCCGCCGTCTCGGCTTCAGCAAGGTATTTGATACCGATTTCTCTGCTGACCTTACAATTCTTGAAGAAGCAAACGAGCTTCTTGACAGAATCAACAACGGCGGCACACTTCCCCTCATCACTTCCTGCTCACCCGGTTGGGTTAAGTATTGCGAGCATTACTATCCCGATCAGCTTGCTCACCTTTCAAGCTGCAAGTCACCCCAGCAGATGTTCGGCGCAGTTATCAAGACATGGTATGCAAAGAAGATGAACATCGACCCCAAGGATATCGTTGTTGTTTCAATTATGCCCTGCACAGCCAAGAAGTTTGAAGCAGGCAGAGCAGACCAGTCCGCAAGCGGCTATGCTGACGTTGACTACGCTCTCACAACCCGTGAGCTTGCAAGAATGATTGAAACCGCAGGTCTCAACTTCAACGCACTTCCCGACGAAGAATTTGACAATCCTCTCGGCGAAGGCACAGGTGCAGGCGTTATCTTCGGCGCAACAGGCGGCGTTATGGAAGCAGCTCTCAGAACAGCTGTTGAAACTCTCACCGGCGAAGAGCTCAAGAACCTTGACTTCACAGAGGTCAGAGGTACAGAGGGTCTCAAGGAAGCAACCTACACAGTTGCAGGCATGGAAGTTAAGGTTTGCGCAGCAAGCGGTCTTTCAAACGCAAAGAAGGTTATGGACGATATCAAGGCAGGCAAATCAGAATATCACTTTGTTGAAATTATGGCTTGCCCCGGCGGCTGCGTAAACGGCGGCGGTCAGCCCACACAGCCCGCAAGCGTTCACAACTTTGTTGACCTCAAGGCTATCAGAGGACAGGCTCTCTACGAGGCAGACAAGAATCTTCCCGTCAGAAAGTCACACGAAAGCGAAGCAGTCAAGGCTGTTTATGCTGAATACTTTGAGAAGCCCGGCAGCCATATTGCTCACGAGGTTCTTCACACTCATTACGTTCCCAGAGGCATCTACAACGAGAAATAATCTCATATAAAAGTTATCCCCCCGAAGCACTGCGCTTCGGGGGGATTTTTATATGCAAACAGTCGCAAAAGCAAAAAGCGGACTGCCGAAGCAATCCGCTTAATTATTTAAATTAGATTAGAAATCAACTCTGAGGTCATAGTAGCAGCACTTGAAGAGCTTTTCCATCTCTTCAACGGAGGGCTGACGGGGGTTGGAGCCTGTGCAAGCATCGCCAACTGCGTTCTTTGCGATTTCGGGAAGTCTCTCAAGGAATACTTCTTCGGGAACGAAGCCCTGCTCTGCAAAGTAGCTGTCTGCGCCGTAGTTCTTGATGCACTGAGGAATGTTGAGCTTATCGTTCATACCTCTGAGGTACTGGATGAGGTTTTCAACCTTATCAGCAACAGTTTCGCCGCCGAGACCGATGAAATCTGCAATCTTAGCGTATCTCTTTGCAGCGGATTCAACCTTTGCGTTGAATTCGATAACCTTGGGAAGATACATTGCGTTTGCAGCACCGTGGATGATGTGTGCGCCGAAATCGTCAAATGCAGCACCTGTCTTGTGAGCCATTGAGTGAACGATGCCGAGAAGTGCGTTTGAGAAAGCCATACCTGCAAGGCACTGTGCGTTGTGCATTCTTTCTCTTGCGCCGTTGTCGCCGTTATATGAATCAACAAGGTGTTCGTCAATCATTGAAATTGCGTGAAGAGCAAGGGGATCTGTGTAATCGCAGTTGCAGGTTGAAACGTAAGCTTCAACAGCGTGTGTCATTGCGTCCATACCTGTGTGAGCAACAAGCTTTTTGGGCATTGTTTCAGCAAGCTCGGAGTCAACGATAGCGATATCGGGTGTGATTTCAAAGTCAGCAAGAGGATACTTGATACCCTTTTCGTAGTCTGTGATAACGGAGAAAGCGGTAACTTCTGTTGCTGTGCCTGATGTTGAGGGAATAGCAACAAAGCGAGCCTTCTGACGAAGTTCGGGGATACCGAAAACCTTGCACATTTCTTCAAATGTGATTTCGGGATATTCGTACTTAATCCACATTGCCTTTGCAGCGTCGATGGGTGAACCGCCGCCCATAGCAACAATCCAATCAGGCTCAAATTCCTGCATAACAGCAGCGCCCTTCATAACTGTATCAACTGAGGGATCGGGCTCGATGCCTTCAAAAACCTTGACTTCCATACCTGCTTCTTCAAGATATGCAACAACCTTATCAAGGAAGCCGAACTTTTTCATTGAGCCGCCGCCAACGCAAACGATAGCCTTTTTGCCCTTAAGTGTTTTAAGAATTTCAACTGAACCTTTGCCGTGATAGAGATCTCTGGGTAATGTGAATCTTGCCATTTTAATTTCCTCCTGTTTGTTTGGTCTGCGGCTCTTATGCCGCAAAACCCAAATTTCTACAATACAATTATATCAAAATCAACACAATAAAGTGAAATATAAAAAAAGCATAGAGCTATCATTTTTATGATATAGCCGCTATGCTTTTTGATTTATTCAGTTTTCAAGAAGGTCTTTTCGCGCTTTGCAGACCTCGTCAATAAACTTTTTATCAAGTTCGGTCAGCTTATAGCCGTTTCTGTAAACAAGAATGTCCTTATAAACTTTACCGTTGCCCTCGCACTTGAGCTGAACAAGATTATATTTGTTGAGCAGCTCCTCGGGTATGGGCGAAACCCACATAAAGGTGGTGGGAACTTTTTCAAGCAAGTCAAACTGGCTTCCTCGCTCAAAAACAAAAATATGCTTGTCAACCGATTCGGAAAGCTCTGCACGCTTAACGTCAATCATCGGCAAAGAGGGCACGTAGGGGTCGGCGTGCGAAATTTCAATAAAGCCCGACAAATCCGACGGCTCAACCTTTTCGCACAGCGCAAGCGGACTGTTTTTGGAAACAAGCAGCACGTATGAAAACTCTGTGATGACTTCATGCGTAAGCTTTTTTTCTTTGAACATTGAAACAAAATACTTTTCAAACGCCGCCTGATAGCGGATTATGCCGAGGTTATAATCCTCTTTGATGATGTTATTGATTGTGCGCATGGAGTTTGTTTCTTTATAAAAAATATCGGCAGGCTGAGTTGTGCTGATATTTTTTGAAAACTCCGTGAAAGCCTTTGCAATATAGCTTGCTCTGGGCACGCTGACCGAAAAACGCTGCTTCGGCTTTTTACCGTTCTGATAAATTGCCTCAACCTCTTCAACCTGCGAGATGATTCGCTTTGCATAGCGCAAAAACTCCTCGCCCTCGGGGGTCACGGAGATACC
Source organism: Clostridia bacterium (assembly GCA_017938985.1). GTDB lineage: Bacteria > Bacillota > Clostridia > Oscillospirales > Acutalibacteraceae > CAG-177. The sequence continues at coordinate 8,640 of JAGBAK010000070.1, read as the reverse complement.
CTTGCTTGTGCGTTTAAAAATCGTTATGCCGAGCGCTTCTTCAAGCTCTTTGACGGCTCTGCTCAGGTTAGGCTGAGCCATATAGAGGTTTTCCGCCGCTTTGCTGATTGATTTTGTTCTTTCAATCTCAACTGCATATTTCAGGTGAACAATGTTCATAAAATCCCGCCTTAAATGTTGGAATACTGATTGTTTTTGATAATCTGATATGCCTTTTTAAGTTCTTCAATACCGTCATCAAGTGAATAGAGAGGTCGCCAGCCGAGAGCTTCAAATTTTTCGTTTGAAACAATATAGTTTCGCTTGTCGGGGTCCTCGCCGACAGGTGCTTCAATATAAACAAACTTCGGCAGATGGAGCTTAATCTTTTCGCAAAGCTCGATTTTGGAAAGGTTCGAATCCGAAAGACCGCAGTTGTGAGTGCCGCCTTCCATTCTTTCAAAGTTCTCGATTGCAAACCAGAATGCGTTTGCGGCATCTCTGACGTGCAGATAGTTTCGTTTGAAGCTGCCTTCAAAAATAACAATCGTTCTGTCAAAAACAGCTCTGTAAACAAAATCGTTAACCAGCAAATCCGTTCTCATTCTGGGCGAAGCGCCAAAGAGTGTTGCAAAGCGGAAAGCCGTTGTGCCTCTTTCGCTGAGCACCGCCGCTTCTGCCTCAACCTTGCTCTTGCCGTAAATGGAAATCGGCTTTATTGGCGAATTTTCCGTGCAATAGCTTTCACCCTCGCCGAGACCGTAGCCGCTGTTTGTGCAGGGGAAGATAATGCGCTGACCCTTTTCGCGCAGACGCAGAATCATTTTGATTGCGTCAAGATTGATTGAATACGCCGAGCAAGCTTCTTTATCACAAATCGGGAAGCCTGCAAGTGCGGCAAGCGGAATAATATAATCCTTGCCCTTCATCGCCGCTTTAACGGCAACCTCGTTACGGGCATCGGCGTTGATGATTTCAAAATTCGGGTTTGCGCAGCATTCAAGCAGTGAACTCTGGTTAAACATAAAGTTATCCAGCACCGTTACGCGGCAACCCTTTGAGAGAAGCAGAGGCACAAGCACCGAGCCGATATATCCTGCGCCGCCTGTCACAAGAATATTGAGCATATTCTCACTCCTTTGTTCAACTTTGCTATGGCATTGATATATACCATATATATTTATAATAGCACTTTGCTTGCCGTTAGTCAATGACGGCAGGATTTTTTCTTTCAATCACCTCAGTTGACTTTAATTTATACAAATGATATAATTAAATGATTATATTGAAAGGAGCGTCAGCGGTGAAAAACATATATTTTGTTCAGGCAAATAACGTTTACGGCAACGAGCGCAGGTCCGTTTATATCCCCTATGCCTCGGGTTGCATTGCCGCCTACGCTTTTGACAATGAAAAAATAAAAGAATCCTGCCGTCTCGGCGGTTTTATTTATACCCACGAGCCTGTTGCACAGGCGCTCGATTCGCTTTGCGACCCGTTTATTGTTGCCTTTTCCTGCTCGGTGTGGAATTACGAATATAATAAAGTCCTTGCCAAAGCAGTTAAAGAAAAGTATCCCGACTGCACGGTAACCTTCGGAGGTCACAACGTTTTGCGTGATTTTGAGACCTTTGAGGAATGCCCGGCGGTTGATTACCTTATCTACCGTGAGGGCGAAGAAGCTTTCAGGGAGCTTGTGCTTTGCCTGCTTGAGGGCAAAACGCCTGAAGCAGTTGCAAACATAGCTTATAAAAAAGACGGCGGATATATCAAAACCGCTGAAAAAAGCTTTTGCCTGAGCGAATACCCATCCCCCTACCTTACGGGCATTTTTGACGGCATTGCCGACGGCAAAACAAATTTTTCCGCCATACTCGAAACAAACAGAGGCTGTCCCTTCAAATGCTCCTTCTGCGATTGGGGTACGCTCGGCAGCCGTGTGCGTCTTTTTCCGATGGAACGAATCAAGGCGGAAATCGACTGGATTGCCGCACACTCTTTTGAATACGTTTACTGCGCCGACGGCAACTTCGGTCTGTTTGACCGTGACGAAGAAATTGCCGAATATATCATAGAAACCAAAAAGAAAACGGGTTACCCCAAAAATTTCAGGGTATGCTTTACCAAAAACAGAACGGATTTTGTTAAAAAAATCTGCACACGCTTCAACAAATACGGTCTCGACAAGGCGCAGACACTCTCATTCCAGAGCCTTTCGCCCGTTGTGCTTGAGAATATCGGCAGACAGAACATTTCGCTGGAGCATTTCCGTGAGCTGATGAACGAATACAGCAAATGCGGCATTTCAACCTCATCAGAGCTGATTCTCGGTCTTGCGGGCGAAACAAAAGAAAGCTTCGCAAAAGGCATCTGCGATTTGCTTGAATACGGTCAGCACAAGGCGATTCAGGTTTACACCTGCGATTTGCTCCCCAATTCGGAAATGGGCGAGCCTGAATATATCAGAAAACACGGCATTGAAACCGTTAAAGCGCCGTTTATGCAGGCGCATTGCAGTGCGCTCGAAAAGCACGAGGTGCAGGAATATAACACCGCAGTTATTAAGACAAACACCCTGAGCACCGCCGATTGGATTGAAAGCGTTGCCTTTGCCTGCCTTGTTCAGGCATTCCACAACATCGGTTTTTTCAGGACGGTTTCGCTCTATCTGCGCAACGAGCTTAATATAAGCTATTACGATATCTATTCGTTTATCGCCGATTTCTCGGCGCAAAACAGGAATTCCGCCTGCGGCAGTGTTTGGGCGCTTATCAGCGGCTTCGCTCACGGCATGTCACAGGGCAAAAACGGCTGGGCTGTTGCCTGCGAAGGTCTTGGCGATATCTGCTGGCAGTTCGATGAAATCTATTTTATGAAAACTCTCGAAAAAGCCGACAGCATTTTTGATGAACTTGAAAATATTATCTGCAAAAAATACGGCTCAACCGCAGAGCTGAGGGCGGCTTTTGCCTATCAGCGCGCCATTCTCAAACGTCCCCTCAACGGCGGAAGAATTGAGATTGAAAGCGATTACGATTTTTATTCCTATTGCAAACGAATTTATAACGGCGAATACGCTCCGCTTGAAAGCAAAAAAACGGTTATTGCCGTAACCGACAGCAACCCCTGCGATTCGCTTTTCAGCTATGCCTGCTCCGTTGTGTGGTATGGCAGAAATCAGGCGGCGGCGCTCTATTCGTCCGACTGCTACTCTCCCGAAAGGATGTGATTTGCCTGTGAAAAAGAATGTGTATTTTGTTCAGGTTGACGTTTCGTCAGGCAAAGATTCAAAGGTGGTTTACCTGCCCTACACCTCAGGCGTTATAATTGCAAACGCCTTTGCCGACAAGCAGGTTGCCTCCGTATATGAGTTCAAGGAATTTATATTTTTAAGAAAGAATATCGAAGACGCCGTTGCCGAAATGGAAAACCCCGCCGTTGTCGGTTTTTCCAACTACGTGTGGAATACGGAATACCACCTCGCACTTGCAAGCGAAATCAAAAAGCGTTTCCCCGAATGTATAACGGTTTTCGGCGGTCACAATATTCCGCAGTCAACAGATTTTCTTGAAGAATATGCACAGGTTGACTGCCTTTGCTTCGGCGAGGGTGAGGTTACCTTTGGCGCTCTGCTGAATGCAATTGAAAACAACAATATTGAAAGCACGCCGAATATCGCTTACAGAAAAAACGGAAAGTGCTTTATGGGCGAAATCAAGCCCGTTTGCCGCCCCGATTATGTTTCGCCCTACCTCAACGGTATGTTTGACGAAGTGCTAAAAAAATATCCCCACATCGAATTCAACACCATTCTTGAAACCTCAAGAGGCTGTCCCAACTCCTGTGCATACTGTGACTGGGGTCCGCTGAAAGAAAAAACACGTTTCTTTCCTCTTGAAAAGGTGCTTGCCGAAATCGACTGGATTGGCAGAAACAAAATCCGCTTTGTTTGGGGTGCCGACGCAAACTTCGGCATAGGCAAAAACGACCTTGAAATCGCCGATGCCCTTGTTGCGGCAAAAGAAAAATACAGCTACCCCGAAAGAGTACGCATCAACTATTCAAAGGGTAACTCCGAACGTGTGCGTGAAATAGTGCGCCGCTTTAACCGCAAGGGAATTGACCGTGAGGGCGCAACGCTTTCGCTCCAGAGTCTTTCACCCGTTGTACTTGAAAACATCGGCAGAAAGAATATGTCGCTCGACCGTCTGAGCAAGCATTTCAGCGTTTATCACGAAGAAGGTCTGCAGGTTTATTCCGAGCTGATTCTCGGTCTGCCGGGTGAAACCTATGACAGCTTTGCCGACGGCATCTGTAAGCTTTTTGAAATCGGTCAGCACTTTATTTTTGAGGTGTACCACTGCATTGTTCTGCCCAACTCTCTGCTCGGGCAAAAAGACTATATGCAAAAGCACGGCATAAAAACCTCAAACAGCGAAATTGTTCGTTTTCACTGCACTGCCGACGCTTATTATATACCCGAAAAAATCAACATCATCACTGAAACGGCAACAATGCCCTGCCTTGATTGGCAGCGCAGCTCTCTCTTTGCCGCATTCACGCAGGCAATGCACGCCTGCGGACTTCTGCGCTGTTTCTCGGTTTATGCTTTCCATGAGCTTAAAATCGGCTACAGGCGCTTTTACGAGGGTCTGATGGATTATATTGAATCGGGTGCCGCCCCCTACACAAACAGCCTGTATCAGCACGTCAAGGCTTCGTTTGCAGAGCTTGCAAAGGGTATCAATCCCCGTTTCATCGCTCCTCACGTCGGCAACCTTGTGTGGGACCACTATGAATATATGTTCCTTTGCATCAGTGCAAACATTGATAAATTCCTTGATGAAATGATGCCGTATCTTCGCACCGTTATTGAGGATGAAAACGTTCTTTCACAGCTTGCGGATTATCAGAAAGCAACCCTCCGCCGCCCTGACGAAACAACCGCCGAGTGCGAAACGGAATATAACTTCCACGAATATTTCAGAAATATCTATATCAACAAATATTCCGCACCCGAAAAAGGCAGATTCAGAACGGTATTCACCGATTCAAATCCTGTCAGCGGTTGGGAAACCTTCGGCAAATACGTCGTATGGTACGGCAAAATGGGCAGCAAATCCTATAAAGACACTGTCAACGTTGAAAAACTGCAATAAAGAAAAGTCTCCTGTTTCAAAAACAGGAGACAATTTTTATTTCAGTATCTTTTCTTTCGGCATAAACCTTATATGCAGCGCCGTTTTGAGATAAAACGGAAGCTGGGCAAAGGAGTTGCTTGATTCGCCCTCGGTGCGTGAATGGCAGTTGGTCGGCAGCTCTTTTATTTTGCAGCCGAGACGGAGAGGTTTGAGCACCATTTCAATGAATATCGCAAAATTTGTTTCTTCAAAATTTATTGATTTCAGAAGCTCTGCAGGCGCAATCTGAAACGGTATTGTGAAATCCGTCAGCTTGCTTTGATAAAGCACCGCAAGAAACTTTTGCGAGCAGTAATTGAGCACTTTTTTGAATTTGTTATATCCCTCAAAACTGCCGCCGTCAATCCATCTTGAAGCCGAAAAAATTGTGTCGGGTTCTTTTTTTGCGCCCTCAATCATCTGCGGAATCAGGTCAAGGTCAAGCGCCATATCGGAATCAACGGTTATCACGTGCGAACCTTTTACGGCATCAAAGGCTTCGGTCAGAAAGCCGAGCCTCGGTCTTTTCTGAACAAACGACCATATACTCACGTCAGATTGCATCGCTTCAAGCTCTTTTATAACCGCCACGCATTCGGGCGTTGCCCTGTCGGGATAGCCGATAATAATTTCAGTCAAATCGGAGTGGTCGCATTTTTCAAGAATATAATCCACGGTGCGGCGCAAAGATTCCGTTTCCGTTACGGCACCCGTTACGATTGATACACCTTTGAAATCTGTCATTTTAACACACTTTCCGATTTAAATATACTCGATTGTTGCGTTGGGGTTAAAGGTTACTCCGTTGCTGCCAAACCAAACCGCTTCAAGTGCATAGTCTTTCCAGTTTGTTCTGTGCACCTCGTTGTTGACGCTGATACGGAGTCTGCGTTTCTGCGGCGGCTTACGTTTGCCTGCTATGGCATCCGTGAAATAAGTTGCCCAGTCATACTCAAATTCAGATGAGTAATTGTTTCTGTATGGCAGCTTAAGAATTACTTTCTGGAATTCGATAAGTTCTTCAATAATATCATCTTCAACGCCGAGATAACGCAAAGACGGTTTGATTTCCCAATAAAACTCGTCAAGGCGGTAAATCGTCGCAAGATGAGCTACTTTTTTTGGCACCCAAGTTATATTGCCGAAAATCTGGTTGGAATAAAGCTCAATCGGCTTTTCTTCTGAAATTGCTTTGTAGTAATTATAAAGGAAATCGTATGCAGGGCGCAAAACGGAATCTTCGTTTTTCTTTGCATAGCGGATTACCATATTATAAATTTCATCGTACGGAATGTCCTTTTCGTAATGCAGATAAACTGCAATGGCCATCATAATTCCGTGGTGATGAAGCGATTCTTCCATGCAGGCAAAAATGTTGCAGGCAATCCAATCCTCTGTGCTGAGCGTATTTGTGCCCGTAACGTAAACGGTTTTTTCTTTGACCTCGTCATCAATTTCGCTGTGAGCGGTAAGAGCCTCAATCGTAGCGGTTCTGATGCCGTGTTTTTTCATATATTCGGGCTGCGCCATTGGTGAGTTGGGCAGCAATTCACAGTTATAGGTGGTAATCAGCCTGTGCTGACCTGCCTCAAGAAGCTGACCTATTCCCCTGCAGAAGCTTTCATATGTTTCGCCCGGCAGACCCGTTATGATTTCGGAATAGGTTGTGATGCCCGCCTCTCTGTAGAACGTAAGCAGCTCACTGAATTTGTCAAGGCTCATATTTTTTCTGCCGATATTTTCAAGCGTTGTGGGGTCAAGGCTCTGAAACGAGAGCGTTGCGCCCTCCTTGCTCAGACCGTATTTTTCAAGCTTGCTGCTTATTTCAAAAACACGCTGCGGATTATTCATCGCATAGTTAATCCGCAATCTTTCGGGACAGCCTGTTTTTTCTCTTTTGTCGATGAGATAATCAACAATTTCCATATCTCTGTCTGCCGCACCGAAGTTTGAATCCGCACCCCAGATAAACTTGACCTTATGATCGCTCATCCAGTCGATTTCAGCAAGAATTCTTTCAATGGGAAAGAACCTGATTTTTGAATTGTTGCAGCCCCAGTCGCAATAAGCGCAGCTTCTGGGGCAGCCTCTTGACGTTTCAAGAATAGCGTCAAGCTGCATATCGGGGTTTTCTTCAAAAATGCTGTCAAACCAGCCGTTGAGATAGGGCGACGGATAATCGAGCCTGCACAAAACCTCTGTGGGTGTTTTGTTGCACTCGGTTTCGCTCACACGGTATGAGACGTTGGATATTTTTGAAAAATCCTTTTCATCGTTACAAAGCTCAAGCAGAAGAGCTTTAAAAGCCTCTTCGCCCTCGCCGTGGATAAGAAAGTCGATGAACGGATATTTTTCAAGAAACGAATTATCGGGCGGAACGTTGTGACCGCCAAAAATAATTATGCAATCGGGAAACGCCTTTTTAATCTTTTCGGCAAGAACAAGATTATACTGCGTGTTCCAGATATAGTTTGAAAAACCGACAACAGCAGGAGCTTCAAGACTCCGCACCGCCTCGTCGGTTTTTTCTCTTGTAAAAATAAATCTTTTGAAGCAATATTCGCTTCTGACATTTTCGTCCTCAAACGCATAAGCCGCAAGAAGTCCGACGGCATACGGAAGATACGCCGCCCTGAAGCCTCTTCCAACATAAGTGTTGGAGGCCTGCACCAAATACAAATTCCTCATTTTTTCCCTCTTTTTCTCTCTCAAAGTACAGACAAAATTCACCTTTTGTCTGTATGTGTTATTTATATTAATAGCATTTTTCTAAAGAGGAATCAATAGTATTTGACGATTTTATACATTAAGAATTCTGATTGTGCAATTTTATGATAAGTATTCTATTGAAATATTTTCTCTCGCATTTGTGCAGATTGTTGCGCTGCGTCTTTTGCCGAACCAGATAATCTCTCTTGCATATTCTGCCCAATTGTTTATTTTCTTTTCAAGCTTAATTGTCAGCTTCGTACCGACCTTTTTAAGCGGCTGATATTCGTCATCATAAATACCTTGAAAATAATTATAGAAATCATAGCTTGTGGTGATTTCAACCGTTTCGGTTTCAGGCAGACGCAGAATTGACTTCTGATATTTCAGCATTTCGTCAAAAACGTCTTTTTCGATGCCGAGGCTTTCGATAAACGGCATAATATCCTGCCAGAAAACATCCCTGTTATAAATCAGATCAAGGAAGATTCCCTCTTCAAAATACCAGCCGACTTTGCTGAAAATATCCTTCTGATAGCACCAGTCAGACACCTCCGTGTGCTCGGTTTTCCAGCGTATTTCTTCAAAGAGCTTATAGATATACTTGCTCTCGTCGCTGAAAATGTAATCAAGCAGGCGGTTATAGAAATCATAATAGCTGATGCCGAGCTCGTGCCTTGCATAAATTGCAAAGCAGCGAAGCAGACCGAGATGATGGAAGCTCTGCAGGCAAACGAAAAACATATTTGCCTTGACCCACATTCTGTAAGGT
>JAGBAK010000069.1 GCA_017938985.1 Clostridia bacterium | reverse complement strand
CAATGATAATAACAACGGCAACCCAACCGCCTGCAGCAATCGCTGCTACAAGTCCTTTGACTGCGGCTATAATCGCTTTTACGACTGCAACGGTTGCCTTTGCAATCCACTTTGCCGCAACAACTGCGGCTTTGGCACTTGCCTGAGCTGCTTTCTGTGCGGTCTTAGCCGCTTGCTGAGAAGTCTTAATTGCCGTCTTTGCGGTACGCTCTGCGGTCTTGACAGTCTTTCCGGTTGTCTTAACTGCACCTTTGCCGACTGTCTTGACTGTTTTCTTTCCCGCCGAAGTTACAGACTGTTTCACGGTCTTTTCAGCCGACTTCTCAACCGTTTTTACGGTTTTAGAACCCGCTTGCCTTACCGTATGCTCTGTGGTTTTCTCGGCGGTCTTAGCCGCCTTATTGCCGACATTTTCAGCTTGCTTTTCAAGAGCCTTTTCAGCTCGCTTTTCCTTAAAGCGGTCGATACCGTCTTTTGCTTTGTGAATATTATCCTTAGTGGTTTCTAAACCTTTCCGACCTGCTTTGTCGAATTGGTGGATACCTTCGTGTACTGTGGTGTCAACACCACGCTCAAACTTAACAGAAGCATATTCATCAGCAGAGTTTTCGGCAGCATAGGTGCTGTGTTCGGCTCTCTCTTTGGTAGAGATATAGGCTCGTTTCATTCGCTCTCCGGCAACGGCGGCTTTATCAATGGTCTTGATAGAACCCTTGACTACATCTCTTGTCTTAATATCTGCCATTGTAAACCTCCTTTCCTGAGAATTGAAAAGGCTCAGTCAACAACTCTTTTCGCAACCAAAACAAGCCGACCGTTAGTGTTGGAATACTCGCACGTGGAAAGTGTAATGAGCTTGTCGCCGTACTCAGCAGATACACCCGTATCATAGAGTGCTTTTTCTTTGCACTTGGCGATATACCCGTCAAACTGTTCCGGTGTTTGGGCATCCGAGAACTGAAAATACTTAAACTCATTTGCAGAGCCGGTATAAACTACGGTCTTGAAAACGGCGATCACTTCATAGGTTTGCTTTTCGTAAAGCGTATTAAAGCTGAAGGTTTTGTGTTCTTCCCAAAAGTCCTTTTTTTTGAACTTCTCAAGGTCAGAAAACATAGAGCCGTTTTTCATATGATGACCGTAGATAATCAGGTTGTCCGATGGCTTATTTATATCACAGTTTTCACCAACGTAAGGGCAACCATAATCGGTATAGCCTTTGTCAAAGCCGTGCTTCAGATAGAAGTTCGGCTCATCAAGGGACTGCATTACGGGATAATTGATTTTCGTATCCTCAATGCAGATCCAACCGATTAAATCGTTGTTTTGCTCATAGAGTTCGACATATTCAGGGAGCATAACCAACTCGCCACCTTCAGGTGGTGTAGTTGGCATGGGCGTTTCTGTTTCAGGACTTGTTTCGTTCTTTTCAACGATTTGAGCAAGGTTGTTATAGAGTTCTTCCTGCTCGTCAGCTTCTTTGAAATGACCGTGTATCATCACTCCGCTGATAATGGCAATCAGCAAGAAGAACGAGATAATTGATACATAGATATTCTTGTGCATAGCCTTTCCTTTCTACGAAGCCTGAGAGAGTTATGCACTCTCTCCAGGTTTCGTTGTCATAAGTTT
>JAGBAK010000068.1 GCA_017938985.1 Clostridia bacterium | reverse complement strand
CCCAAAGATTTCTACGATGCAATCATCTCGGCAGGTTTTCCGCTTCGTAAAGGCAGCGTAGGCACACTCGGCGAGCTTTCACCCAAGCCCCATCCGTGGCTTTATTCAGAAACCTCAATCGTAGGTCTCAGCGAAGCTTTCGCAGACAGAAACAAGGTTATCGGCATTGAGGACAGCGGCGCAGGCGCTTGCTCCGTCCGTCTTGCAGGCTACACAACAATCGGTATTGCAGGCGGCAACATCGAATCAAGCGGCACAAAGGCTGTTTGCTCACACTTCTGCAACAACTTTGCAGAAATTATGAAGATTATCAAAGGTTAAGGAGAATAACTATGGATAAAAAAGATAAGATCCAGTGTCACTTTATATCGAACACACACTGGGACAGAGAGTGGCGTTTCTCGGCTCGCCGCACACAGCATATGCTCGGCTATATGGTTGATATGCTTCTTGACATTCTTGACAAGAACCCCGACTACAAGCACTTCCATTTTGACTCGCAGACAATGCCCATCCAGGACTACCTTGAGGTATATCCCGAAAAGAAAGAAAAGCTTCAGAAATATATCAAAGAGGGCAGAATCGCCGTTGGTCCCTGGTTCTGCCTGCCCGACGAATTCACGGTCGGCAGTGAAGCCCTTGTCCGTAACCTCCTTCTCGGCCACAAAATCGGCAAAGAAATGGGCGGCATAAGCAAAACAGGCTATTCACCCTTCGGCTGGGGTCAGATTTCACAGCTTCCCCAGATTTACAAAGGCTTCGGCATCAACTTCGCTTCATTCTACAGAGGCATCAACACATACAAGGCTCCCCGTTCGGAATTCTTCTGGGAAAGCCCCGACGGTTCAAGAATCTGGGCATCACGTCTGGGCAAAAGACCCCGTTACAACATCTGGTACGTTGTTCAGAGACCCGTTTATTTCAATCAGGAAAACGAAAACAACAGAGATATGCTCTGGAACGACAACAACGGTGTTTTCAAGCTGATTGACCGTGACTGGACACTCGACTACCAGTATACTCATCCCTTCTATGAGTATCACAGCGAAAACATTCAGGCAAGAGCAGAACAGGCCATTGAAGAGCAGAACAACGACTGGACAACCACCCACCGTTTCTGGTCTGCAGGTCACGACTCCTCCTGCCCCGACGCAAGAGAAGTTCAGCTTATCAAAGACCTTGACAACGCTCTGCCCGACGCGGACGTTTTCCACAGCACACTGCGTGAAATGGAACAGAGCATCATTGATAACTTCGACCCCGACTCACCCGTTCTCAAGGGCGAAATGCGTGACCCCTACACCAAGGGCAGCGTAAGCATTCTTTGCGGCTGGATTCTTTCTGCAAGAACATATATCAAGCAGGAGAACTTTGACACAGAAAGAAGACTTATCAACTACGCAGAGCCTTTTGCTGTGTTTGCTTCACTTGCAGGCGCACCCTATCCCCAGAATTTCATTGACCTTTCATATAACTATCTTCTTCAGAACCACGGTCACGACAGCATCGGTTCATGCGGCAGAGACGTTGTTTATGAAGACGTTATGAGCCGTTACAGACAGTCAAGAGAGCTTTCAAGCTGCGTATTTGAGCGTGCATTTATGGATATCGCAGGCGATATCGACCTCAAGTCATTCAGCCGTGACGATGCCGCAATTGTTGTTTTCAATCCCGCACCTTTCAAGAGAAGCGAAACGGTTAACCTGCGTGTTGAAATTCCCGCAGAATGGAAAACAGGCACTTTCGAGCTTCTTGACGAAGACGGCAATGCAATCAAATATCAGGTTATTGAATCAAACGATAACAACGCTCAGATTATCCAGAACCCCAACGATACAGCAAACGTTCTTCACACAAGACAGCGCCTTATCGCTGCTGAGGTCAAGGACATTCCTGCAATGGGTTACAAAACCTACAAGATGCGTCCCACATACAACGTTCGCGCAACAACACCCGTTACTCTTCTCAAGACAAACCAGGTTATGGAAAACGAATATCTTCGTGTTTCATTCAACAGCAACGGCACTTACAACGTTCTTGACAAAGAAAACGGCAAGTCATACGAAAGCCTCGGCTTCTTCAAGGACGGCGGCGAAATCGGCAACCCCTGGGAGCATTTCGTACCCGAATTCAACGAAATTTTCACAACCCTCAACGAAAAGGCTACAATCACACTTCTTCGCGACGGCGAGTTTGAAACAGCATACAAGATTTCAATGCGCTGGATGCTGCCCGAAAAGCGCTCCGCTGATGAAAAATCAAGAAGCGAACACAAGCTTCCCGTTGATATCGACAGCGTTGTTACTCTTCGCAAGGGCGCAAGATACGTTGAAATTGAAACAACAATCAACAACCGCTGTGAGGACCACTACCTTCAGGTAGGCTTCCCCACCAACATCAAGAGCGAATTCTCTTATGCACAGGGTCAGTTCGACGTTATTGCACGTCCCGTTGCAAAGCTTGACTACTCACTTTATGATGAAATCCCGATGACGGAGCATCCCATGAACTCCTTTGTTGACCTCACAGACGGCAACGTCGGTGCGGCTCTTCTCAACACAGGTCTTAAGGCTTATGAGGCTGCTGACGATGAGTGCAACACTCTTTATCTTTCACTTATCCGTGCATATCCTCTTCGCATATGCGTAACTGCAGATATGCAGAACTACAGCAACTGGGACAAGGGTTCACAGTGCATCGGCATCAACACCTTCCGCTATGCATTTATGCCTCACAAGGGCAACTGGGAAGAAGGCAACGTATGGCAGGAGAGCGAGCGCTTCAACCTCTACTGCACAGCCGCTCAGCTTGCTCCCACAGCTCACGGCAAGAATCCTCTTACCCACGCTTTCCTTGAGCTCAAGAACGAAAACCTCAACGTCAGCGGTATCAAGAAGAGCGAAGACGGCGAAGGCTACATCGTAAGACTCTTCAACCCCTCCGACAAGGCAATCAAGAATGCTATCCGTCTTAACGGCGGCATCGCTCCCATTGAAAAGGCACAGTCCCCCATCGAAAGACAGGTTGCCGAATTCGAACTTCCCGCATACTCGGGCAAAAAATGGAAGGAAATCAAGCTTGTCACGCTTGAAGAGCTTGACGAAGCTCCCCTTACCGTTGATGCAGACGGCTTTGCAGAATTCGAAATCACAGGCAAAAAGATTCTTACAATCAAATTTGTCGGTTAAAAACAAAATTAACTGCCGAGGCTTAACCGCTTCGGCAGTTTTTATTTTAAAAGTCCTTGTTATTGTACACAATGCGGTGTATAATTAAGGCATAAAGCGAAAGGAGTTGTTTTGTTGTGGCTAAATCTTCAAACCAGAAGCTGAAACTTTTATATCTGCTTCGTTATCTGATGCAGCATTCGGATGAAGCGCACCCCGTGAGTATGGCTCAGATAATCGAGGAGCTTGCAAGAAACGGGATTTCCGCCGAAAGAAAAAGTGTTTACGATGACGTTGAAGCGCTCCGCCTTTTCGGCGTGGATATCGTTCAGCTCAAAGGCAAAAACGGCGGTTACTATATCGGCGAGCGTGATTTTGAACTGCCCGAATTGAAGCTTCTTGTTGACAGCGTGCAGTCGTCAAAATTCATAACGCAGGACAAAACACACAAGCTCATCAAAAAAATCGAGAGCCTTGCCAGCCTTTATGACGGTCAGCTTTTGCAGCGTCAGGTTTTTGTTACAAACCGTGTCAAGAGCATGAACGAGAGCATTTATTACGCCGTTGACGTTATTTCCGACGCAATTACGCAAAACAAAAAAATCCGCTATCAGTATTTTGAATACACGGTTGACAAAGAAAAAAAGCTTCGCCACGACGGTGCTTTTTACGAGGTAAGTCCGTTTGCTCTTATCTGGGACGATGAAAACTATTATATGCTTGCGTGGGATTCAGCCGCTGAAATAATGAAGCATTACAGAGTTGACAAAATGCAGAAAGTATCGCTTGCAGATGACGAGCGTGAGGGTCTTGCAGATTTTGAAAAAACGGATATGTCGGCTTACACCAAAACGGTTTTCGGTATGTTCGGCGGCGAGGAGCAAAAGGTAAAGCTCCGCTTTTCAAACCACCTTGTCGGCGCAGTGCTCGACCGCTTCGGCAGAGATACAATCATCATCAAAGACGGTGATGAACATTTCACGGTTACGGTAACCGTTGTTGTGAGTCCGCAGTTTTTCGGCTGGGTTTTCGGCTTCGGAAAAGACGTTGAAATCATTTCGCCCGAAGAGGTTCGCACGGAAATGAAAAAACAGGCAGAGGAAATCTGCAGGAATTATTGAGAAAAATCACCCTGCAGCAATGCGTTGCAGGGCATTATTTTATATAGAGTTTTTTGATGCGGCAATCACCTTTTCGGCAATCGCTTCAAGCTGTGAAAGGTTTTCAAGCGAACCGATTTCCTGTCTTAAAGCGGCGGCACCTCTGATACCCTTGATGTACCAGGCGGCGTGTTTGCGTGCCTCACGCATACCTACGTAATCGCCTTTGTTTTCGCAAAGCTGCTTAATGTGACGGAGCATAACCGCCATTCGCTCTTCAATCGGCGGTTCCGGCAGAATAATTCCGCTGTCAAAGTATTTGTTTATCTGCCTGAAGAGCCACGGTGCACCGAGTGCGCCCCTGCCAACCATGATAAAGTCACAGCCTGTTGCTTTGAACATATTCTCCGCAGAAAGAGCATCAACAATATCGCCGTTGCCGATAACAGGCACGCTGACGGCTTGTTTGACCTGTTTTATGATATCGAGATTAACAGGCGGTGCATACATCTGCCTTCTTGTTCTGCCGTGAACGGTTATTGCCGCCGCGCCTGCTTTTTCAAGCAAGGTTGCCATATGAACGGCGTTGATACTTTCCTCGTCCCAGCCTGCACGGATTTTTACCGTTACGGGAATATCAACCGCCTGAACTACTTTTTCGGTTATTCTTGCGGCAAGGTCGGGGTCTTTCATAAGCGCACTGCCACCGCCGTTACCCGCAATTTTGGGTGCCGGGCAACCCATATTTATATCAATAACAGGGCAGCCCGTTGCGGCTGCTTTTTTTGCAGCTTCAGCCATTGTTTCCGGCTCACAACCGAAAATCTGCACTGCCGCCGCTTTTTCGGTTTCGCCAAGCTGCATCAGGCTGTCGGACTTTCCGTCGTGCATTGTCAGACCCTTTGAGCTGACCATTTCGCTCACAACGTAAGCCGCACCGAATTCTATGCAAAGCTCACGGAAGGCTTTGTCTGCAACACCTGCCATCGGTGCAAGAGCGGCATATCCTTTTATTTCAAAATTGCCTATTTTCATATATTCTCCGATGCGTTAATTCTTTCTGTAATCATAGGTGTCTTTTTGAACGTCAAGTTCAGCGGCATTTATAATCACGGTTGTTTCGTCAACCCAATCTATATAAGCAACATCAACATCTTCTTGCCAGTAAATGTTGCGTTCAAAACCGGTTTTGTTATCCTTAACCGCAGCAAGAACGCAATATGACGTTGTGGCTCCGCCGTTGTTGAGGTATGCTGTTACGGTGTATCTGCCGTCGGGTGAAGAAACGGAGTTGATGGGCTTCTGACCTTTGATTCCCCATATAGTAAAGAATTTTATATACAGTGCAGACGGTATTACAACAGCGACAAGAATCACGGAAACAAGTACTGCAATAATTTTTGCTTTTCTTTTGTTTTTCAATGCTGCCACCTCGCAAATATCTTTATATTTTAGAATATGTTACCACCAAAACAAATTAATTTCAAGAATTTTCATAAAATTGCTGAAATTTACAAAATATATGTTATAATATATGATGGTTTAGATTGGACTTTAAATTTGAGGTGATTTTTGATGAAACTTCTTGCCATTGACGGCAACAGCATACTCAACAGAGCTTTTTACGGTATAAAGCTTCTGACCACCAAAGACGGCAAACAGTTCACAAACGGAATTTACGGATTCCTTACCATACTTTTAAGACTTACCGATGAGGTTAAACCCGATTCTGTTGCAATTGCATTTGACGTTAAAGCACCCACCTTCCGCCACGAAATGTATGACGGATACAAAGCAAACCGAAAGGGTATGCCGCCAGAGCTTGCGCAGCAGCTTCAGCCGCTCAAGGATTTGCTCTCGGCGATGGGTTATAAAATTCTTGAAGCTCCCGGCTGGGAAGCAGACGATATTCTCGGCACGCTTGCAGGAGCCTGCGGCGACGGCGATTTTTGCTACATCGCAACGGGCGACAGAGATTCGCTCCAGCTTGTCAGGGATAACGTCAACGTTTTGCTTGCTTCAACCAAAATGGGCAGACCGCAGAGCGTTTGCTATGACAGAGAAAAAATCAAGGAAGAATACCTTGTTGACGCCGAAAAGATGGTTGATATCAAGGCTCTTATGGGCGACAGCTCCGACTGCATTCCCGGCGTTGCAGGTATCGGTCAGAAAACCGCACAGGATCTTGTCAGCCGTTTCGGCACGATTGACGAAATCTATGAAAACCTTGAAACGCTTGACATCAAAAAAGGTGTTCACGATAAGCTTGCAAACGATAAAGATATGGCATTTCTGAGCCGTGAACTCGGCACAATCCGCAGAGACGCTCCCGTTGAAAAGGACTATTCTTATTATGCACCTGCGGAAATTGACAGCTTTAAGGTAACGGGTATGCTTGCACAGCTTGAAATGTTCAAAATGATTGAGCGCCTTGACCTCAAGGCTCCCGAAAAGCCTGCCGAAACCGAATCCGCACCCGAAGTCTGCACAAACTGCTTTGAGCAGGAGGATTTGAAATATCTTTATAACAAGCTCAAAAAAGACGGCGAAGCATATTTCATTTTTGACAGCGGAATTTTTTATTTCAAGGCTGACAACGGCGTTGCCGAAGTTGTGCCGATGAACGCAGGATACGTTGAATTCTGCACGGAATTTCTGTTTAACAAAGACATAAGCAAATACACATACAACGCAAAAGCACTTTACGCTTTCTTCTACGATTACGGCAACGATATAGAAGTTAACAATATCCGCGGCGACGCAATGCTTTCGGCATATCTGCTCAACCCGTCGTCGGGCGCATATGACCTTAAACGAATCATTGCGGAATATGCTGACGCAGAATTTGCCGAGGGTGACGAAAATGCATTTTTTGCCGCTTATCTCCCCTCTGCTTTTGAGAAGCTGAACGCACTTATTGCGGAGCATAATCAGACAGACCTGCTCAACAACATCGAGCTTCCGCTTTCAAAAGTTCTTGCATCAATGGAGCGTGAAGGCTTCCTTGTTGACGCTAAGGGAATCAGAGATTTCGGAAATATGCTTCAAGGCAGAATCGAAGGTCTTGTTGCCGATATCTACGCCGAAGCAGGCTATGAATTCAACCTTAATTCTCCCAAGCAGCTCGGAGAAGCACTCTTTGAAAAGATGGGCCTGCCTGCAAAGAAAAAGACAAAAAGCGGATATTCCACAAGCGCAGACGTGCTTGAAGGTCTTGCCGAGGATTATCCGATTGTTGCAAAAATTCTTGAATACAGAACACTTGCAAAGCTTAAATCCACCTACTGCGACGGTCTGCTCAAGGTCATCTGCGATGACGGCAGAATCCGCTCAACTCTTAACCAGACCGAAACAAGAACGGGCAGAATTTCTTCAACGGAACCGAATCTGCAGAATATTCCCGTTCGCAGTGAGCTTGGCAGAGAAATGCGTAAATTCTTTAAAGCACGTGACGGCTGGACTCTCATTGACGCCGACTATTCGCAGATTGAACTGCGTGTGCTTGCCCACGTTGCAAACGACGAAAATATGCTCAATGCATTCAACAACGGTGACGATATCCACGCAATCACCGCTTCGCAGGTGTTCAATATGCCGCTTATGATGGTTACCCCTCTGATGAGAAGCAGAGCAAAGGCGGTCAACTTCGGCATCGTTTACGGCATCGGCGCATTCTCGCTCGCAAAAGACATCGGCGTTTCAAGAGCTGAAGCCGACAGTTACATCAAAGGCTACCTTGCCAATTTCAGCGGTGTAAGCCAATATATGAAAGAGGTTGTTGAAAAGGCAAAAGAAAACGGTTACGTTGAAACCGTTTTTGCACGCAGAAGATATCTGCCCGAATTAAGCTCATCGAACGCTATGATGCGAGCATTCGGCGAAAGAGTTGCGCTGAATATGCCCATTCAGGGCACAGCGGCGGATATCATAAAAATTGCGATGATAAGAGTATGGCAAAAGCTCAACGAACAGCATCTGCGTGCAAGACTGATTATGCAGGTACACGATGAACTGATTGTTGAAGCACCCGAAGCCGAAGCAAATGCCGTTGCACAGATTGTAAAACACGAAATGGAAAACGCAGTCAAAATGCACGTTGCAATGCAGGCAGACGTCGGCATCGGCAAAACGTGGTTTGATGCAAAATAACAATTGTAGGGGCGACCCTGCGTGGTCGCCCGTTAAGGATAAACAATGAATATTTTATTTGTATGCACAGGCAACACCTGCCGCAGTCCCATGGCTGAGGGCATATTCAAAAAGATTGTTGCCGATAAGAATTTAAATAATGTAAACGCCTCCAGCGCAGGTCTTTTTGCGATGACCGGCGACGAGGTTGCGCAGAATGCGGTTGAGGCCGCAGAGCGCTTCGGTTGCGATATCTCTGCTCACAGAGCAAGACGGATAACGTCATATATTCTTGACGAAACAGATAAATTTGTTTGTATGACGCCCGAGCACGCCGCAAGCCTTGCACTTTACGTGCCGAGAGAAAAAATAACCGTTTTGGGCGGCGGTATCCCCGACCCCTACGGCGGCAACCTTGAAACCTATCTCACCTGCGCAAACAGCATCAGAAACTCTCTTCTTGCACAGCTTGACGAAATCGTTTCGGAGGAAGAAAGATGAGCTTTTCAATAACCGAAATGTCGGCGGAGCATATTCCGTTTATTGCTCTGCTTGAAAAGGAATGCTTTTCCGAGCCGTGGAGCGAAGCTTCACTCACCGAAGAGCTGACAAATCCCGATTCGCATTTTCTTGTTGCCGATTGCGGCGAGGTTGCAGGCTACATCGGCGTGCAGGAAATCTGCGGCGAGGCTTATATAACAAACGTTGCGGTTTTTGATAACCACCGCAAAAAAGGCATTGGCAGAGCGCTTTTGAAAACTGCCGCAGACGGAGCAAAATCAAGGGGTTGCGAGTTCATAACACTTGAAGTGAGAGTCAGCAACGCTGCAGCCGTTTCTCTTTATGAATCCGAGGGGTTTGAAAAGGTCGGCATAAGAAAGAATTTTTACGCTTCACCCACAGAGGACGGAGCGATTTACACCAAATATTTTTCCAAAGAGGTATCGGAATGAAAATACTTGCAATTGAATCCTCCTGCGATGAAACAGCCGCAGCCGTTGTTGAGGACGGCAGAAAGGTGCTTTCAAGCGTTATTGCTTCGCAGGTAAAAGAACATATTGTTTACGGCGGCGTTGTGCCCGAAATTGCATCAAGAATGCACACACAGGCTATCTCGGGCGTTGTCTCAAAGGCGCTCGAAGATGCCAAAGTTACATACGGTGACCTTGACGCAATCGCCGTTACTTATGCGCCCGGTCTTATCGGTGCACTGCTTGTTGGCGTGAACTTTGCAAAGGGTCTTTCATATTCAACAGGTCTGCCGCTTGTGCCCGTACATCATCTGCGCTCGCACATTGCCGCAAACTACATTACGCATCCCGAGCTTGAGCCGCCTTTCCTCTGCCTTGTTGTTTCGGGCGGTCACAGCCACATCGTTGCGGTCAACAGCTACACTGATTTCACCATAATCGGCAGAACCCGTGACGACGCCGCAGGCGAATGCATGGACAAAGCCGCAAGAGCAATGGGTCTGCCCTACCCCGGAGGCGTTAACCTTGACCGAATCAGCGTTGACGGCGACCCGTCAGCTTACAAGCTGCCCCGACCCCACGTTGACGGCAGTGAATATGACTTCAGCTTTTCGGGCCTTAAAACTGCGGTTGTTAATACCATTCACAACGCAAAACAGAAGGGTCTTGAAATCAGCATACCCGACCTTGGCGCAGCCTGCATTGAAACGGTTGCCGACTGCCTTGTTAAAAACACCGTTAAAGCTGCCGAAGAATACGGCTTCAAAAAGATTGCGCTCGCAGGCGGCGTTTCGGCCAATTCACGCCTCAGGGCAAGAATGAAAGCTGTTTGCGAAGAAAAAGGCTGGGAGCTTTATATGCCCGAGCTTTCTCTCTGCGGCGATAACGCAGCTATGGTCGGCGCACAGGGTTACTATGAATTCCTCAATAAAAACGTTGCGGGATTGGAACTTAATGCTTACGCAACAATGCCGATTGATGAACAAATCTGACAGAATAAAAAAATCGGCAATAAAAGGAGTGACAGCGGTTGGAGCAGATTACTCAGCGAACCCAGAAATGGGATATTCTTAAATTCCTGATGATTTTTCTTGTTGTTCTCGGTCACGCAACCGAGTTTTTCAGAGAAGATTCGCAGGCAATGAGAAATCTTTATATGTTTATTTATACCGTTCATATGCCTGTTTTTGTTTTTGTTTCGGGTATGTTTTCAAAAAGAACGGTAAACGAAAAACAGTATGACAAAATATTCGGATATCTTATTCTCTCTTTTGTTCTTAAGCTGTTGCCGTTTGCCTATTGGTTTGCCGACGCAAAAAGCATTGGTATAAATCTGTTTTCGGATAACGGCGTGCGCTGGTTTATGTTTGCGCTGTTTGTTTTTAATCTGCTGACAATTGCGTTCAAAAACTATTCGCCCGTTTATATCACCGTTCTTGCCGTTATATTCTCCTGCTTTGCAGGCTATGATAACAACGTAAACGATTATCTTTCACTTTCAAGAATTTTTGTCTTTTACCCGTTTTTCTATCTCGGCTATTGCCTTGACAGAGAAAAACTTGAAAAAATATGCGAAAACAAAATTCTTAAAGTTGCCGCACTGGCAGTCATTGGAATTTTTGTGGCATTGCTTATCTACAAAAGTGAGGACATCTACTTTTTCCGTCCTCTGCTTACAGGCAGAAGAGCATATCACGCACTTGAAGAATTGCGCAAATGGGGCTTCCTTTTAAGGCTTGCTTACTATGCAATAACCGCTCTTGTGGGATTTTCCGTTATCGTTCTTGTGCCAAAGAAAACTCCGTTTGGTATCTGCGCAAAGCTCGGTCAGAGAACCCTTGCGGTTTATTCGTTCCACTACGTTGCAATCTTTTACATCTTCGAGAAGTATAAATTCAGAGACGTTGTTTTTGAAAGTATCGGCAAAGGCGGAGAATGGTTGATTATACCGATTTCAATTGCAATAACGCTGTTTTTCTCTGCAGGAATTTTCCAGAAGCTGCTTCTGCTGATTATGAACGTGCCTAAAAGAAAAAGTAATAATTCAGGCAGCAACGGCCCTGTTGCATCTTGACATTTATTTTGTTTCTGATATAATTATAATGGGTTAAGTTGGAAATGATATTAATACATTTTTGTGATTTTTCACAAAAATCGGTTTCCACTTTTTAAATTTGTTAATTTTTAGTTGGTTTTCCACAATCGAAAGGAGAAGAAAACATGACATCAAATAAGAGCGTACTTTCCTGGATTCAGGAAAAAGTTGAACTCGTTAAGCCCGACAACATTGTCTGGATTGACGGCAGCGAAGAACAGCTTGAGCAGCTTCGTGCAGAAGCTTGCGCAACAGGCGAAATGATTAAACTTAACGAAGAACTCCTTCCCGGCTGCTATCTTCACAGAACAGCAGTTAACGACGTTGCCAGAGTTGAAGGCAGAACCTTTATCTGCGCACCCACAAAGGAAGAAGCAGGTCCCACCAACAACTGGATGGACCCTGCAGAAGCTTATGAAATGCTCTACGCTATTGCTAAAGACAGCTACAAGGGCAGAACAATGTACGTTATCCCCTATTCAATGGGTCCCGTTGGCTCAAAGTTCTCAAAGGTCGGCATTGAACTCACAGACTCAATCTACGTTGTTCTTAACATGGCAATCATGACAAGAGTAGGCAAGGCTGTTCTTGAAGCTCTCGGCGACAGCAACGACTGGGTTCGCGGTCTTCACTGCAAGTGCGACATCGACGAAGAAAAGAGATATATCTGCCAGTTCCCCCAGGATAACACAATCATCTCTGTTAACTCAGGTTACGGCGGAAACGTTCTTCTCGGCAAAAAGTGCTTCGCACTCAGAATCGCTTCATATCAGGGCAAGAACGAAGGCTGGCAGGCAGAGCATATGCTCATCCTCGGTCTCCAGAAGCCCGACGGCAAAATCAGATATATCTGCGCTGCATTCCCCTCAGCTTGCGGCAAAACCAACCTTGCTATGCTCATTCCCCCCGAGGGATATTATAAAAACGGCTACCGCGTATGGTGCGTAGGCGACGACATTTCATGGATCCGCAAGGGCGAAGACGGCAGACTCTATGCCATCAACCCCGAAAACGGCTTCTTCGGCGTTGCTCCCGGCACAAACGAAAAGTCCAACCCCAACGCTCTTGCTTCAACAAAGCAGGGCACAATCTTCACAAACGTTGCTCATAACCTTGACAACAACACAGTTTGGTGGGAAGGTCTTGACAAGAATCCTCCCACCAACGCTGTTGAATGGAAGGGCAACCCCTGGAACGGTCAGGAAAGCACAGAAAAGGGTGCTCATCCCAACAGCCGTTTCACAGCTCCTGCAAAGAACTGCCCCTGCATCAGCTCAGAATTTGAGAATCCCCAAGGCGTTCCCGTTTCCGCTATCGTATTCGGCGGCAGACGTGCAAAGCTTGCTCCCCTTGTTTATCAGTCAAGAGATTGGAACCACGGCGTATTCGTTGGTTCAATCATGGCTTCTGAAACAACAGCTGCAGCTGCAGGTGCAGTAGGCGTTGTTCGCCGTGACCCCATGGCAATGCTTCCCTTCTGCGGCTACAACATGGCTGATTACTGGCAGCATTGGATCGACATCGGTGCAGGTCTTGACCCCGAAAAGGCTCCCAAGATCTTCAACGTTAACTGGTTCCGCAAGGATGACGAAGGCAACTTCATGTGGCCCGGCTTCGGCGACAACCTTCGTGTTCTTGACTGGATTATTGACCGTTGCGAAGGCAAGGTTGACGCTGACGAAACAGCTATCGGCTTTGTTCCCAAGGCAGAAGATATCAACCTTGAAGGCATTGAGGACGAAGTAAGCGCAGAACAGCTTAAGGAACTCCTCAGCGTTGACGTTTCCCTCTGGGGCGACGAAGTTGCAGGTATCGAAGAATTCTACGGCAAGTTTGACAAGATTCCCGATGCACTTGCAGCAGAGCTCAACACTCTTAAGAACAACATTAAATAATTTATTTAACATTCAGTCCCCGTGCCGAAAGGTGCGGGGATTCTTATATATGATTAGTTTGATTATCAAAAAGCAGCCCACTTTTGAAAAGTGAGCTGCTTTTTGTTTTATACTAGTAATCAGTTTGTTATTTTATAAAATATCAATAAAAGATTTATATAATGTAGCAAAAAAGCCTGCAATAGCCTTGAATATTTTAACAAGCCAGCACTCGCTGTCCGTTTCCCCATCAGCGTTAAAGAGGTTATTGAAGAACTCTGCAATCTTCTGCGGTAAAGTCATTTCTTCAAGGGCATCAACGGTAGCTTCAATAGCTGCAGCATAATCATTTACTTTGCGCTGATCAAGAACATTGAGTTCTCTGTCAACTGCATTAACAGCCTCTTGAACAGCAGCAACACTTTCATTAGTAAACACGGAAAGATCTGCAGGAATTTTTGAAATTGCTGCATCAACAGCGCTGTAGTCGGCTTTAGCAATTTTTGCAGAACCGCCGGGAATTCTGAAGAGCATTTCCGTTTCAAGACCATCGGGATTATTGATAATTCCACCTCTGATATCGATTGAACCTTTGCCGCAATATAATCCAATACCGTCTCTTCCGCTTTTGATAGTTACAGTACCAGTTGTTTCAATAACGGTTTCTCTGTTGTCGATATAACCTACCCAAGAAGCTGCCATTTCTCCGCAAAGAGTTACATCGCCGCCTTTGATAACAAGACCCTTGTCTGTATTGATTGAATCATAATCGCCAACGCCCACAACGAAAAACGCAAATCTTTCCGCATAAATATTGACAACACCGCCAAGTATTTCTGCGCCGCCGTTAAGAATATAGAATCCGTCAAAGCCCTGACCGTTGCTTGACATACAACCTGAGGTATCAAAGTTAAGTGTACCGCCAGAAATAATAACCGTGTTGAGAATAAAAACTGCGCCGCCGCTGATGTTAAGAGTACCTGACTCAAGAGTGAATGAACCTACATCCATTGAGCCAACGTCACCTTCATATTCAACATTCAAAACGCCGTCACCTTTGAAAACAACAGCACCTTCAAAATAACCTCTTGAAACGGCAAGTCCGTCATCTTTAGTTGCAATTGTGCTTTCTCCAACCATAATAATAGTAGTAACACCTTTTTTGGCAATAATAATGGCATCATTGCCTTCTGTATCAAAATTAACATTGTTAAGAGTAAGCGTCTGCGTATCAGCATCCCAGCTCCAGCCTTCAGCTTCGTTTGAACAGTCAACATCAAAGCCTTCTGCGTTAAGGTCAAGCGTCTCTGTTCTCTTTACAGTTCCGTCAGCAAAAGCAATAATGCTTAAGGAAGAAAGAACAATCAGCACCGACAATGCAACTGATATAAATTTAGTAATTTTTCTTTTCATTTTTGTGTTTCCTTTCTTACAAAATATTTGAGCAAAAGCCTGCCGCAATTTTCAAAATTATGCAAGCTGACTTTTCAATATCATTTTAATGCATAATTTGTAGAATGTCAAGCATAATTTTATCTGTTATGCTCTCTGTATGCCGTTATTTTTTTATTGTATTATTTTTTAGGTGATTAAAATGAAATCAAATCATAAAGAAAAATACAAACGCCTTGGGCTCAACATCGCATACTACCGCAAGCTGAACGGCTTCACACAGGAGACTCTTGCCGAAAAGCTTGATGTTGACCGAACAACCGTCAGCAAAATTGAGCTTGCTACTTCAGGAGTTTCGCTCGACCTTGTCTTTGATATCGCAGAATTATTTGATATACCCGTTGAAAAGTTGTTTGTTTTCAGATGATATTAATTTCGGGTGATTGATATGAAAAGTTATGAATACATTCTCTTTGACCTTGACGGCACACTGACTGACCCTGCCGTTGGCATAACACAATCCGTTGCATATGCGCTCAAAAAGTTCGGCATTGAGGTCAGCGACATAACTCAGCTGAATCATTTCATCGGACCTCCCCTGCTCGATTCTTTTATGGAATGCTACGGTTTTGACAAAGAGAAAGCGCAGACCGCAATTGATTATTACAGAGAGCGTTTCCGTGTAAAAGGTCTTTATGAAAACGTTGTTTATGACGGTATCCCCGAAATGCTTCGAAAATTAAAAGACAGCGGCAAGAAGCTGATTCTTGCCACCTCAAAACCTGAACCGTTTGCAAAAGAAATTCTGCGCCACTTCGGTCTGGAAGAATATTTTGTTTATGCGGCAGGCAGCAACTTTGACGGAACACGCACCGCAAAGGCAGAGGTTATTGAATATGCACTTGAAAGTGCTGATATCAGTGATAAATCCGCCTGCATAATGATTGGCGACAGAGAGCACGATATCATCGGAGCAAACAAAACAGGGCTCGATTCTATAGGCGTGCTTTACGGCTACGGAAACAAGGATGAACTGCAAAGCGCAGGCGCAACTTTCATTGCCGAAAACGTTACCGACATAGTAAAACTTATTATAAAATAAAAAACGGGGCTGACTTTAGCCGCCTTCCGATATGACAGCATAAGCAATTTTGAAACGGTATAACCTCGGTTATGCCGTTTCTTTTTGTGTGCATCTGCTGTAAAACTTATTTAATAATTCATTTGGTAATATGCCTGCATAGTTGTAACTGATTATAACTTTCTGCACTCTCTTTCCCGATGATTTATCGGTTTTATGCACATAAACAGCTTTTACCATATCGTTGAGAACAGTAGGTGTCGGTTCTTCAATGCCGACATATTTTTTTGCTGTGCGGATAAACTTTTCAATGTTATCCGTCTTTTCTTGAATTTCCTGAATTTCTTTGTTTAACAACTCGATTTTTTCTTTCAGACCTTGACTGTATTATCAGCACAATCCGTGAAAAACACAAAACCGACAGAACAACAGCAGACACGGTTTCGCCTGCGGCAGATGCACAAAAGCAGTTGCAGGATGCATTGAGTTTTGAAGGCAGCGACGAAGAAAAGAAGGTCAGAATGTATCTCAACTCCCTCGGCATCGACTACGATTCGCTTACGAAAGAGGAGCTTGTTACACAAATAAACATCCTCAAAAAATCAAAGCATATGAAAAGTCCGTATAGTCAAAGAGGGGAAACTAAAAAGAAATATAAATGATAAAGCAGGCAACATCGAAAAAATGTTGCCTGCGAGATTAGTTATGACACTTGTCAAATAACCTTTTTAAATCACTTCAAAATTTTAAATTTGCCGATTACAGGCAGTTCCTTTGCTCTGCCGTTAAGGGCATTGAGAATACCGATAATTGCAAGAACAGTAATTACAAGACCTGCAATGGGAGCAACTATCCAGCCGATAACAGGAATAACCGCAACAACGGAAGCGATGATACCGCCGAGGAAAAGGACAAGACCCTGATTGGCGTGGAAACGGGCAAATTTTGAATCCTTTGCCGCAAGCAGCGGGATAAGGAAGATTATGTAAGCCAGCAATGCCATAACCTTGTTCTTTTCGATATCCTGTGCATCGTATTCGGAAGTGGTGTCTGCCGTATTGTTTAATTCATTGAATTTTTCTGACAAATCAAAGGGTTGGTTCTGCTGAACGGGTGCTTCAATGGATGTACCGCAGTTTGTGCAATTCATAACACCGTCTTCTACCTGAGTGCCGCACTGTTTACAAGTTAACATAATAAAATCCTCCTTTAATTCAGATAATCGTTTAACGCATCTTTTATTGCATCTTCATTTTCTGCAAGGTAGCTTTCAGCTTCATCCATAGTATCGCTCATACTTTTCTGCAGACCTGCGCCGATATCAACCTTTGCACCGTCATAATAGAACAGCTTGCCAAGCTCGCTGTCTTTGTTGTTATCATATTCATCGCTGACATAAACAACATAAATCTTGCCGTCAACTCTGAATGCCCAGCCTTTCATAAGCCAGCTGTCAAGAGCTTCATCAAGAGTTACTTCGCCGA
Organism: Clostridia bacterium; assembly: GCA_017938985.1. Taxonomy (GTDB): domain Bacteria; phylum Bacillota; class Clostridia; order Oscillospirales; family Acutalibacteraceae; genus CAG-177. The sequence goes on along the minus strand of JAGBAK010000068.1, from coordinate 877 downwards.
GAGCATCCTCTCCGTCGCCTGCAAACTCATAGCCTCTGATGTTGTAGCCGTCATCGGAAGCCTTTGCAGTAGCATCAAAGACCTTTTTATACCACGCATCAAACTCTTCTTCTGTAACTTCGCCCTCTGCTTTGGTGAAGGCGATTACGGCATGACCGTAGCCTGATGCAGGGTCATCGGCATATGCGGAATATTTTGATTTCAGCTTCCATTCCCAGTCAGGCTTGATGTCGTCAAACTTGATGCCGACTGCCTTTTTGAGATAATACTCAACTGCTTCCTGACTGAAGGATTCGTGTTCTTCAGCTTCTTCAAGAGCCTTGTCAACAACATCCTGGGCATTGATTGTTTCGTTGTTTTCGCCGTTTGCCGCAGTTGTAGTTTCACCGTCTTTGTCACCGCAGGCGGCGAAGGCGAGAAGCATAACAACGGCAAGTAAGATTGCTAAAAGTTTTTTCATTGTGTATTCCTCACTTTCGTATTATTTAAGTTGCTGACCGCATTTAGGGCAGCATTTGTCTTTCTTTTTGCATTTGGTCTTGCAGTTCGGGCATTTCTTCTTTTTGGCTGCGATCATGATGATGAGCACAATCACAAGAATAACAGCCAGCGCAATTGCAATCCAGATGAAAATGCACAGTCCAAGCGGTACGGGACAGAAGCCGCAGAGGGAGCATTTATCCTCGCTCGGTTCGTCAACAGGGGGCTTTTCTTCCGGTGCCTTGTTCGTTTCGCCGGGATTCTCCTGTGTACCGCCGCCGTTTAACTCAAGCACGTTCGACCATTCGGAGGGGCCGTGGGTGCCGGTGAAGCGGATGCGGAGCTTGACGTTGGTATTTTCCTCAATGGGTACGTCATCATTGTACGCGCCTCGGCT
>JAGBAK010000067.1 GCA_017938985.1 Clostridia bacterium | reverse complement strand
TTCATGTACACATCGTTATCAATTCTTTGAGAATTGAAGAAGTTCCGTTCATGCCGTATATGGACAGACCCTGCGATACTCAACCGGGCATGAAACACCGATGCACCAACGCAGCTATGGAATATTTTCGTGCCGATGTCATGGAGATGTGCCACGATGCAGGTCTGTATCAGATTGATCTGCTGAACGGAAGCAAGACAAGAGTGACCGAGCGTGAGTATTGGGCAAAGAAGAAAGGACAGCTTGCACTGGATGAAGAAAATGCTGTTCTTGCCGAACAGGACTTGCCGGTCAAACAGACCAAGTTTGAAACCGACAAAGACAAGCTTCGTGAAGAAATCCGCAGGGCACTTTCCGATGCAGTCAGCTTTGAGGATTTCGCTGAAAAACTTCTCCGCCGTGGCATTACTGTCAAGGAGAGCCGAGGGCGATTGTCCTACCTCACGCCCGACCGCACAAAGCCTATCACAGCACGAAAGCTGGGCGATGATTTTGATAAAGCTGCTGTGTTCGCTATCTTTGTCAGAAACGCAAAACGAGTGAGGGCGAAAGCTGAACCCGCCCATTCTGCACCGACCATTCAAGACCGTGTTAATCAGCAGAACACCGTCAGCCGCATGGTGGATGTAAACGCCGCAAAAGAGAAAGGCAAAGGTTACGAGCATTGGGCAAAGAAACACAATCTCAAAAACGCCAGCCGAGCCTATCTGTTGTATCAGGAAATGGGATTTGATTCTCCCGAAGAACTGGCAGCCGCCTGTGATGCCGCCCATGAGAAGCTGAGCGATATTCGCACCGAAATGAAAACCGTGGAAGCTGCTATCGCAGAAAAGAAAGAACTTCGTAATAATGTGCTGAACTACCTCAAAACCAAATATGTGGTTGACGAACTGAAAGCCTGCAAGAATGACAAAGCTCGTCAGAAATATCGTGACGAGCATGACAGCGACTTCATCATTCTGAACGCCGCCAAACGATATTTTGACTCCAAGAGCTTGAAGAAGCTGCCGAGCCACAAGGCGTTGCAGACGGAAGTGGAACAGCTCATCAAAGAGAAAAACGAGCTGTACAACCAGTACCAGACCGCCAAGGAAGAAGCGCAGCGCCTTGATACCATTCGCCACAATCTCGAACAGACCCTTGGCAGAAAAATCGAACACAAGAAAGAACAGGAACGATAATCATTCCCTTCGATTCGTTTCCGTTCCCATCCGGCAAGTTCCCAAATTGGGAACTTGCCACCACCAAACAGAAAGGACAATTCATATATGAACGAACAAAAGAAAGCAATCGACATGACACCCGAAGAACTGAATGAGTGGCTGGCATCCCTGCCCGCACCGGAGGATGATGCACCTTGTCTGCCGTTCTCTGAACCCGACCCTTACTTCAAAATGGAGCATACGCCCCCTGAACAAGCTCAGAGCCGCTTGTTCAATGCGGACGGACATCTGACTGTTCACAACTACTGTGCAGCTGAGCTGCCAAAGATCACTGTGACTATTCGTTCCGGTCAGACTACTTACCGCTTCAACGGTAGCTATGACGGAACCCGCAGTTTGCCCGCAAAGCTACTCGACCGCATGGTTAGAGACAACGAAAACTAAGAAAAAATATTTTAACGAAAGGGTGGATTTATTCACAAATGTGTGATATGATAAATACAAGCAATCCTGTATTGGCAGACTGCCCGCCGATTAAGGAGGAACAAGATATGAATAGGCAGTCTGACAAAATTACCGCTATCTACTGCAGATTAAGTCGTGACGATGAACTGACAGGCGATAGCAACAGCATTGTCAATCAAAAGGCGATTCTCAAAAGGTACGCTAAAGAACAAGGGTTCAAAAATATCCAGTTTTTCGTGGATGACGGGTACTCTGGGGCTAACTTCAAAAGACCCGATTGGCAGCGCATGATTGAACTGGTGGAGAATGATAAAGTTGGTATCATTCTCGCCAAGGACATGAGCCGTATCGGCAGAAACTATTTGGAAGTCGGCATCTACACGGAAATTCTCTTCCCTGAACACAATGTCCGCTTCATTGCCGTGAACAGCGGCGTGGACAGTGCCAATCAAATTGACAACGACTTTACTCCGTTCCTGAACATTATGAATGAGTTTTATGTTAAGGACAGCAGTAAAAAGGTCAAGGCATCCATGAAGCAGAAAGGCGAATCCGGTGAGTATCTGACCACCAACCCGCCCTACGGCTATATGAAAGACCCCGACAATCCAAAGAGACATTGGATTGTGGACGATGAAGCCGCAGCCGTTGTCCGTCAAATCTTCGCTTGGTGCATGGAGGGCTTCGGCCCCTCTCAGATCGCCAAGAAGCTGAAGGAAGCAAAGGTGGATTGTCCTACGGTTCATTGGATGAAGATGGGAAGAAATGCTCCTGCCAACACACCCGATGACCCTTACGCATGGGCACCACGCACCATCACCGGCATACTGGAGAAGCAGGAATACCTTGGTCACATGGTCAACTTCAAGACCCGCAAGCTGTCGTACAAGAGCAAAAAGAAACTCGAAAACCCTCCCGACCAATGGAAGATTTTCGAGAACACCCACGAAGCCATTGTTGATGAAGATACCTTTGCCCGTGTGCAGGAGCTTCGCAAAAACAAGCGCAGACCTACCCGAACAGGCAAGACCAATATGTTTTCCGGTATCGCTCGTTGTGCTGATTGCGGTGAGAAATTGTACTACTGTACCAGCAACAGTTTTGAAACCAGACAAGACCACTTCGTATGCTCCATTTCCCGCAAGAAGGGAAAGGATGTCTGCGACACACACTTCATTCGTGCAGTTGTATTGGAGGAAGGAACTTTGCAGCATATGCGTTTGCTTTTCCTCTGCATCGCAAATTATGAGGATGAGTTCCGCAAGGCACTGGGTGCAAAGCGAACTGCCGAAGCCAAGAAGGAGCTTTCTACCAAGAAACGCACTTTGCAGAAGTCTGAAAACCGTCTGGCGGAACTGGACCGATTGTTCAAGCGTATTTACGAGGATATGGTCAATGGAAAACTGTCCGAAGCTCGTTTTCAGATGTTGTCTGATGATTACGAGCAGGAGCAGGAAGAACTGAGAGCCAAGATTGAAATGCTTGAAAACGAAATACAGAATCAAGAAAATCATGTGGAGAGTGTCGATACTTTCATTCGATTGGCGAAGAAGCACTTGCATCTGGAAAAGCTGACTCCCGCTGTGCTGAACGATATGGTGAAAGCTGTGTATGTTCATGCACCGGACAAGTCCAGCGGACACAGAGTGCAGGATGTAGACATCAGCTACAATCACATCGGCATACTCCCCGCCAATTTACTCTATGACATTATGAACGGAAAAGCGGCATGATTAATCATGCCGCTTCCCGAAAACAATATACTGTTTTATTGGACCGCCCTCTCGGGTGGGTTCTTTTTGCTGTGTAACGCATAGAAAATGATATTTTTGTGCGGTCTTTCAGAGGCAAAAATGCAGCCGAAAAATAAAAATATCGCCCCGAAAGGTGACAAAAATGAGAGTCAAAGTCGAATATTGCGACAAAAATAGTATAAATATTTTTGGAACATATTGACTATTATCGCCGCTTGTGGTAACATCTTCGTGAAAACAGTGACAAATAATCGCCGAAAAATTAAAACATAAATAATTTGTCACATAATATTTACGGAGGTAAAAAGTATGAGAAAAATGTTGAAAGTTATGCTGACCGAAGACGGCAGTGAATCACTTCACGAGCTTGCAGGTGTTCTGCGTTCCAATAACTGTGAGGTTTCAACCGTGGTCAAAGACGGTGCAAAGGTAATTGAACGTCTCAGGTCGGAATGTCCCGATGTTTTGCTGATTGACAGTTTTATGGCTCATCTTGATGCCCTTGGCGTGCTGCGTGAAATGAAATCTCTTCACCTTGAAAAGCAGCCTATGGTTATGGTGCTTTCGTCAACCGATAACGAGCGGATTGAAAATGAAATTCTTTCGGGCGGAGCCGATTATTATTTCCTTAAACCGTTCAATCCCGAAATGCTCGCTGAACGTATTATTCAGTTTGCGAGCATTCACAATAATTCGGTCAGCAAAAACGGTGTAAAAGACCTTGAGGTTGTGGTCAGCAGAATTATGCATCAGATCGGCGTACCTGCACATATCAGAGGCTATCAGTATCTGCGCCAGGCAATAATACTTTCGGTTACAGACAGCGAGATGATCAGTTCTGTCACAAAAATCCTTTACCCCACGGTTGCAAAGACTTTCAAAACCACGCCGTCAAGAGTTGAGAGAGCGATTCGTCACGCCATTGAGGTTGCATGGGACAGGGGAGACGTTGACGTGCTCAGTTCTTATTTTGGCTACACGATTCAGAATGAACGCGGCAAACCTACCAACAGCGAATTTATTGCAATGATAAGCGATAATCTCAAATTACAGATGCGTACCGTATGATAAATCTTCAATTGCGATAGACAAAACCGATTGTTTGTGATATACTCGTTTTGAGGTGATACAAATGTTTTTGAGCATTGACAGAATTGTTAACGGTTTTGCTGTTTGCATTGACGATTTCGGTAATATTTTCAGCATTGCGGTTTCTGATATCAAGGGCGAATTCAAAGAAGGCAGCATAATTATTTCCGACGGTAACGGCGGTTACATTGCCAGCGGTTATGAGACCGAAAAGCGCAGGGAAGAGATGTTTGCTTTCACAGAAGCTCTTTTTGATGAAGAGTAATAAAAGCGGATATAAAAAATATTAAAAAAGCGTCACATTATTCATTTTTTACTTGAATAATGCGGCGCTTTATTATATAATAAAATATATGCTTAAAATTGGAGGAGTATAGCTTTGTCTGTTGGTTCGGATAAACTTAAAATCAGCGTTTCTGCCGAAGAATCAGCAAGGCAGAAGGAGTTCACCGCTCTTGCTGCAAGTCTTGTTCAGCAAAGATTTGAGAGCGCACCCAAAGCTTTTGTTCATACCTACGGCTGTCAGGGCAACGTTGCCGACGGCGAACGTTTAAAGGGTATGCTTGAGCAGATGGGTTACGTGATGACCGAAGAGCTTGAAGAAGCCGACCTTGTGCTTTATAACACCTGTGCAATCCGTGAGCACGCAGAGGACAGGGTTTTTGGTAACGTCGGTGCGCTGAAGAATATTAAGGCTGCAAAAAAAGATATGAAAATTCTTCTCTGCGGCTGTATGATGCAGCAGGAGAGAGTTGCAAAAAAGATAAGGACAAGCTATCCGTTTGTTGATATAGTTTTCGGCACACACGTTATTCACAGGCTGCCCGAATTTCTTTATAAAAGCCTGAGCGCAGGCAAAAAGATTTATGAGCTTCCCGATGAGGACGGAGTTATTGTTGAGGATATGCCGCTTCACCGTGACAGCGATTTCAAAGCGTGGATTCCCGTTATGTACGGCTGCAACAATTTCTGCACCTACTGCATTGTGCCTTACGTCAGAGGCAGAGAAAGAAGCCGCGACCCCGAGTTGATTATCGCCGAGGCGAAGGAGCTTGTTGCAAAGGGATACAAAGAAATAACCCTGCTTGGTCAGAATGTCAATTCATACGGCAAATATCCCGATTACGGATGCAATTTTTCGCAGCTTCTGCGTGAACTCAACGCAATTGACGGCGATTTCATAATCCGCTTTATGACGTCTCACCCCAAGGATTGCACTCACGAGCTGCTTGAGACAATGGCAAAATGCGAAAAGGTTGCAAAGCACCTGCATCTGCCTTTCCAGAGCGGAAGCAACAGGGTGCTTGATGCAATGAACAGACGCTACACAAGAGAGAAATATCTCGGTTTGCTTGAATATGCTTATTCGCTTATGCCCGAACTTTCGGTTACAAGCGACGTTATAGTCGGTTTCCCGGGTGAAACTTATGAGGAATTCAGCGAAACCGTAACTCTTGTTGAGCAGGCGAACTTTACTTCAATGTTCACTTTCATTTTTTCACCGAGAGAGGGAACAAAAGCTGCGGCAATGCCCGACCCTGTTTCAAGAGAGGAAAAAGGAAAATGGTTCAGAGAGTTGCTTGATGCTCAGGAAAAGGTTGCCGCAAAGAGAACGGCTTCAATGGTCGGCAAAACCTACAGAGTGCTTTGTGAGAGTGTCAGCAAAGGCGGTTTGATAGAAGGAAGAACCGAAGGGAATATTATTATTGAGTTCCCTGCAGATATTTCAGTTATCGGTTCGTTCAGAAACGTTAAGGTTACAGAGTCCTTGACGTGGATACTCAGAGGCGAACTCTGTGATTGATTCGGTTTAATATTTTACGTTTTTTCGTAATTTATCAAAAATATTTTTCAGTTAGGAGAAACAAAAATGGACGCAATTATTGCAAAAGCAAGAGAACTCGGCGCACTTCTTCAGCAGGACGAGCGCTATCTCAAATTCATGGAAGTTCAGAAGGCAAGCGAAGAGGATAAGGAGCTCAACGAGCTTATCGCAAGAATCCAGCTTATCCAAATGTCCTTCCAGCACGAAGCTTCAAAGGAAGACAAGAACGAACAGAAGCTTCAGGCTTATGATAAGGAGTTCGGCGAAATCTACACAAAGATTATGGCTAACCCCAATATGCAGGCTTTTGAAGCTGCAAGAGGCGCTATTGATGAGCTTATGAACTACATCAACGGCATTTTTGCACTTTGCCTTCAGGGCGAAGACCCTGCAACCTGCGAGCCCAAGCAGCCCGAGCATAACTGCGGCGGCGAATGCTCATCCTGCAGCGGTTGCCACTGATTATCAAACAATTGCAGAAAAGAGGCGCAAAGCTTCTTTTCTGCACCTTAGCGGGATTTTTTGAAAGGTACGGTAGACTTAAATGGCAGAGCTTACCCCGATGATGAAGCAATATTTTGAAATAAAAAAGAATTACCCCGACACAATTCTTATGTTCCGTCTGGGTGATTTTTATGAGATGTTCTTTGATGACGCAAAGCTTGTGTCTGCAGAGCTTGAGCTTGTGCTCACGGGCAGGGACTGCGGTCAGGAAGAAAGAGCGCCCATGTGCGGCGTGCCCTTCCACAGCGCAGATTCTTATATTGCACGCCTTGTTGCAAAGGGATATAAGGTTGCAATCTGCGAGCAGCTTGAGGACCCTGCAACCGCAAAGGGACTTGTTAAGAGAGACGTAACAAGAGTTCTTACACCCGGCACGGTTATAGAGAGCACGATGCTTGACGAAAGCAAAAACAATTTTCTTGCTTGCATCTATGATTCAAAAACCAAAATCGGTCTCTGCTTTGCCGATATATCCACAGGCAGCGTTCACGTAACGAGTTTTGAAAGCAAAAACGCACAGCGCAGAATTATCAACGAGCTTGGCAGATTTATGCCCAGCGAAATTATAATCTGCTCTGACGTGCTCAAGCTTACTCAGGTTACGGATTTTATCAAAACCAGACTCAATTCGTCCTGTGATTTGCTTGACGATGATTGCTTTGACCTTTCAAAAGCTTCCGCAACACTGATGAGACATTTCGGTGTTAAATCCCTTTCAGAGCTGTCGCTCGATAATGAGCCTGCCGCCGTTTCGGCTCTGGGTGCAGTTATGGATTATCTTAAGAGCGTTCAGAAAACCGAGCTTGAAAACATCAAAAGTATTGATTTTTACGGCGAAAGCAGCTTTATGCGCCTTGACGTTTCGGCAATGCGAAACCTTGAAATAACCGAAACAATGCGCAACAGGGAAAAGCGAGGCTCACTTCTCTGGGTGCTTGATAAAACCAAAACCTCAATGGGCAAGCGTATGCTCCGTTCGTGGCTTGAACAGCCGCTTATCGGCATTGCAGGTATAACCAAACGCCACAATGCAGTTTCGGAGCTTTATGAAAATCCAGTTCTGCGTGACGACCTGATATCTTCACTTACAGGCTGTCAGGATATGGAACGCCTCATAACAAGAATCGCTTACGCAACCGCAAACGCAAGGGAGCTTAAAGCGCTTTCGGCAACGCTCGGACGTATGCCGACGATAAAGCAGTATCTTGCAGATTGCAGAAGTGCTCTTCTCAATGAGCTTTGTTCAGGCATAACACCGCTTGAAGAAACGGTTGCGATGATTGAAAATGCTATCGAGGACGAACCGCCTTTTTCCGTTCGTGAGGGCGGTATGATAAAAGACGGCTTCAACGAAGAACTTGATTCTTTGCGCGATATAGTCAACAACGGCAAGGGATATATTGCCGATATCCAGCTCCGTGAGCAAGAAAAAACGGGTATAAAGAAGCTCAAAATCGGCTACAACCGTGTTTTTGGCTATTATATTGAAGTTTCAAATTCCTACAAGGAGCTTGTTCCCGAAGATTACATCAGAAAGCAGACACTTGCCAACTGCGAGCGCTACATAACGCAGGAACTCAAGGAACTTGAATCAAAGGTTCTCGGTGCACAGGAGCGAATTGTGCGCCTTGAATATGAAATTTTTGATACAGTCCGCAAAAAGACAGCGGAACATCTTTATGAAATCCAGAAAACGGCGTCGTCGGTTGCCGCTATAGACGTACTTGCTTCGTTTGCAAGGGTTGCGGCAGAAAATAACTACTGCTGTCCCGTTATGAACGCAGGTACAATGATTAACGTTACCGACGGCAGACATCCTGTTGTTGAAAAAATGCTGGATTCTCCGTTTGTACCCAACGACACCAGACTTGACTGTGCGGATAACCGCTGCGCAATCATAACGGGTCCCAATATGGCAGGTAAATCAACCTATATGCGTCAGGTTGCGCTTATTTCGCTTATGGCGCAGGCAGGCAGCTTTGTTCCCGCAACGTCTGCCGAGCTTTGCGTCGTTGACGGAATATATACCCGTATCGGTGCAAGCGACGACCTTTCGTCGGGTTCATCAACCTTTATGGTTGAAATGAACGAGGTTGCGGATATCCTCAAAAACGCAACGTCAAAGAGCCTTATTATTTTTGACGAAATCGGCAGAGGCACTTCAACCTTTGACGGTATGAGCATCGCAAGAGCCGTTCTTGAGTTTGCGGCAGATAAACGCAGACTTGGTGCAAAAACTCTTTTTGCAACGCATTATCACGAGTTGACAGAGCTTGAAGAAAGCGTTGACGGCGTCAGAAATTATAACATTGCCGTCAAAAAAAGAGGCGATGACATCACTTTCCTTCGCCGCATTGTTCCGGGCTGTGCAGACGGCAGCTACGGTATTGAGGTCGCAAAGCTTGCAGGCGTGCCCAACAGCGTTGTTGAAAGGGCAAAGGTTGTTCTCAACGAGCTTGAAACGCAGGGCGTGCAGAGAGTTGTTACCGTTTCAAGAAACGAAGAAGAAAGCCAGATTTCTTTCGGCAGCTCAACCGCAAACGAAATTGTTGAAAAGCTGAAAAAGCTTGACGTAAACACTCTTACCCCGATTGAAGCAATGACGGTGCTTTATGAGCTTGCAAAGCAGGCAAATAACTGACTCAATTAAAACGGGCAAGGGCGCAGCCCTTCCGAAACTTTTTGCTTTTCGCTATTAACTGTTCACTGACAAAAAGGAGGTTCCTTATGCCGAGAATCAATGTTCTTTCAAAACAGCTTGCCGAGCTTATTGCGGCAGGCGAGGTTGTTGAGCGCCCGGCGTCGGTTGTTAAGGAGCTTCTTGAAAACTCGATTGACGCAGGTGCGGATACCGTTACCGTAGAAATCAAAAACGGCGGTATTTCGTATATCCGCATAACCGATAACGGCTGCGGCATTTCAAGGGATGATATCCGAAACGCCTTTGTCAGCCACGCAACAAGCAAAATTTCAGCCGCAGATGACCTCAACAGCATAATGACCCTCGGCTTCAGAGGAGAGGCACTTGCAAGCATATGCGCCGTTGCAAGGGTTGAGGTTATGACGGCACCTGCCGATGAGGATATCGGAACAAGATACGTTATCGAAAGCGGTGAAGAAATACTTTGCGACGATGCAGGTTGTCCCAAGGGCACAACAATAATCGTGAGAGAATTGTTCTATAAAACTCCCGCAAGAATGAAATTTCTCAAAAAAGACGTAACCGAAGCAAATGCAATTGCAGGCGTTGTTGACAGAATTGCTCTTTCTCACCCCGAGGTTTCAATCCGCTTTATCCGTGAGGGTAAGCAGGTGCTCATCACAAGCGGCAGAGGCGATTTGCACACCTGCATCCGTGAGGTTTTCGGCAAGGAATTTTCAGAAACGCTTATTCCTGCGTCGGCAGAAACGAACGGCGTTAAAATAAGCGGTTACGTTTCAAGACCCGTTGCGGCAAGACCAAACCGCAATATGCAGTTTTTCTTTATCAATAACAGACTTATCAAAACAGGTACGGGCAGTGCCGCTTTGAGTGAAGCTTATAAAAACTCAATTATGGTCGGCAAATTCCCGTCCTGCGTTCTCAACATAGAAATTGACCCGTCGCTTGTTGACGTTAACGTTCACCCTGCAAAAACAGAGGTCAGATTTTCGGACGAGCGAATGATATTCAACGCAGTTTACTATGCGTGCAAGAATGCGCTTGATTCGGGCGACACCCCGAAGCAGGTGCGTGAAATAAAAAAAGATTTTTACAAGGCGCCCGAAAAGCCTGCAGAGCAGCTTGTTATAACGCAAAAGCCTGCGCCTGTCAAAGATTTCTGGCAGCATATCCCAAAAGCCGAAGCGCCGAAGCAAACGGTTGTCACGCAAGCGCCGAAGCCTGCGGTTGAGGTTAAGCGGGTGACACCGCCATCCGTTGTAAGACTTTCATCGCCCGACGGTAAACCGAGCGTTAAGCCCGAAACAACAGAGGATATTCTTCTCAATTCGCCCTCAAAAAAGAATGAAGAGGTCAAGACGGAGGTTATTCCTGCCGTTTCGGTTGCTCCCGTTGAGGTCAGACCCGTTCAGCCTGAAATAAAGGTTGAACCCCAAATCGAAACAAAAACAGAAACAGAAGCTTTTTCCGAAGAAGAGTTTCTTCTTATCGGCGAAGCGTTTAAAACATACATCATCTGCGAATATCGCGGCAAAATGGTTATCATTGATAAGCACGCCGCACACGAAAGAATTATTTACGAAAAACTCAGAAAAGAAAGCGGAGAAAGAACACCTCAGCTTCTTCTGCTGCCTGTTACCGTAACACTTTCAAAAGAAGAATATGCCGCAACAATCGAGAATCTTGAGCTTATAAACGATTCGGGTTTTGAGGTTGAGGATTTCGGCAACGGCTGTGTTATCGTCAGGGAATGCCCTATGGAGCTTTCTGCAGACGACGTTGAAGAGGTTATCAGTGAAATCGCAGGCAGATTCGTTGATAAAAAGCAGGACGTTGCTTTTGAAAAGATGGATTGGATTTTCCATTCCGTTGCGTGCCGAAGTGCAATCAAGGCAGGCAATTTCACGTCACGCCTTGAAATGGAGCGTTTTGCAAAGCAGCTTCTTTCAATGCCCGATATCCGCTACTGCCCCCACGGCAGACCTGTATTAATCGAAATGACAAAAAGAGAGCTGGAAAAGAATTTTGGCAGAGTCTAAAATACCGTTAATTGCAATAGTCGGCCCGACAGCCTCGGGCAAAACTTCGCTTGCCGTTGCCGTGTGCAAGGCGCTTGGCGGCGAAGCGGTTTCGTGCGATTCAATGCAGATTTATAAAGGCATGGATATTGCAACAGCAAAACCGACTGACGAAGAAACTCAGGGCGTGCCTCACCATCTTATCGGTTTTGCCGAGCCTGACGAGGTTTTCAGCGTTGCAAAGTATTGCGAAACGGCAAAAGAAATAATATCAGATATACATTCACGCGGCAAACGAGCCGTACTTGTCGGCGGCACAGGTCTTTATTATTCATCGCTTGTTGATAATATTGAATTTTTGCCCGAAGAAACCGATTTTGAATACCGTGAAATGCTCCGTAAAAGAGCAGAAAAAGAGGGCGCACAGACCTTACTTGATGAACTCGCTGAGGTTGACCCCGAGGCAGCTTCAAGGCTTCATCCCAATAATCTCGGCAGGGTGATAAGAGCGCTTGAGATTTATCACACAACGGGCAAAACCATTACCGACCAGAACAAGCAGTCAAGAAATGCGGCTTCTCCGTTTGAAACCGTTGCAATCTGTCTTGATGCAAGGGACAGACAGTTTCTTTATGACAGAATCAACAAAAGGGTTGATGTTATGCTTGAAACGGGTCTTGTTGAAGAGGCGAAAGCGTTTTATGAAAACCCTCTCGGCAGAACGGCGAAGCAGGCTATAGGTTATAAGGAACTGAACCCTTATTTTGCGGGCGAAAAGCCGCTTGATGAATGCATCGAAAATCTTAAAATGCAAACACGCCGTTATGCCAAGCGTCAGCTGACCTGGTTCAGGCGTGACGAAAGAATGAATTTTATTTATATTGACGATTATACTTGCTTTGACGATATGCTCAGAGCAGCTTTAAATATTATTGAAGGGAAGTGAGCTTGTGAAATCCCGAGACAGACTTTTAAAAATTCTGGCGGCTGTAGCAGCCGTGGTTGTCGTTGGCTTTTTTGCCGCCGAGCTTTACGGGTTGACGGCTCAATCCTATAATACCGAAACGGCATACGTTCAGACCGTTCTTGAAACAGTTGATGCCGAAATGTTTGTTATCCGTGATGAAACACTTCTTACTTCAAACGGTTCGGGTGTCACGGTTCAGCTTGCCGAAAACGGCGAAAGGGTCAGCAAGGGCAGTTCAATTGCTGCAGTTTTTTCTGACGAGGAAACCGCAGGCAATTATGTTGAGGCTGCAAGCCTGAGAAAAAAGCTTGAGGTTTACAGCTCGATTGACACCCAGCTCACACTCGATAACGTTGATATGACCAAGCTTGCATTGGAAATTGACAGCGAGTTTATGGCTTTAATCAATGCTGCTTATGACGAAAACTATTCGGCTATTGAAGACAGCAAGCTTGTTCTTAACGAAAAGATTTCACGCCGTCAGGTTTCGCTCGGTCAGGCAGTTGACTGCAAAGCAAAAATAGCGGAGCTTACCGCACAGGTAACGTCGCTTGAAAGTGCGGCAACAGTTTCTTCAATTATTTCTGCGCAATCGGCAGGCTATTTTGCCGGTGAGGCAGACGGCTTTGAAAACGTGCTGACCGTTGCTGATATCGAAAATCTTACAACCGATATGCTTCAGAAAGCGTTTGATGCAAAGCAGGCAGCCGTTTCTGAAAACACAATCGGCAAAATTATAAACGGCTATAACTGGTATGTTGCAACGGTTATGGATACGGGCAAGGTTGTAGGATTTGATAAGGGCAAAGAGATTAAGCTTATTCTCGGCAGCTCTGACAAACAAACCGTCAAAACAAAAGTGCATTCCGTCACGGCGGTTGAGGGCAATAAATCAATTGTTGTTTTTAAGTGTAACCTTATGAATGATGAGCTTGCTTCGTTGCGTAAGGTCAGCGGTAAGGTTGTTATAAGTGAGCACACGGGTTTAAGAATCAGTAAGGATGCCCTTCGCTTTGACTCGGACGGCAACGCAGGTGTTTACGTGCGCAGAGCAAACATCGTTAATTTCAGAAGCGTAAACGTTCTTTATACCGACGATAAATATATTGTTGCCGCTCCTGATGAAGATGTAAAGCTTGCGTATCCGCATCTTGAACTCTATGACGAAGTAATTATTTCGGGAAAGGATTTAAGCGATGGTATGGTTATCGGATGAAGAACGCTTTTCTGCAATAGAAGAAAATCTTAAAATAATCCGCAACGATATTGCCGAATCGGCAATCAAAAGCGGCAGACTGCCCGAAGAAGTGGCTCTTATGGCGGTCACAAAAACGGTTGAGCCAAAGTTTATAAACAAAGCCATTGACTGCGGTATCGGTTTGATTGGTGAGAACAAGGTGCAGGAGTTGTTGCTCAAAGAGCCGGAGCTTAATCTGGCCGGTTGCAAGGCTCATCTTATAGGTCATCTGCAGTCGAACAAGGTCAAAAAAATTGTGGGCAAGGTTGACACAATCCAGTCTGTTGATACGGTAGATATTGCCAAAGAGATAGGCAAACGCTCCGTTCAGCAGGGGATAATTACCAAGGTTTTGCTTGAGGTTAACGTCGGTAATGAGGACAGCAAATTCGGTTTTTCATCTGACGAGCTTTTTGAAAAAGCCTGTGAAATTGCCGAAATTGACGGTATTACGGTCAACGGACTTATGTGTGTAGCTCCCATTTGCGAAAAAGAAGCGGAAATTCGTGCTGTTTTTTCAAATATGAGGCGTATGTTTATTGACATTGGCGCAAAAAAAATAGATAATATAAGTATGAACGTTCTCTCAATGGGAATGTCAGGCGATTATGAAAGTGCAATTCTTGAGGGTGCGAATCTTGTCAGAATCGGTTCGGCAATTTTCGGCGCAAGAATTTACAGATAACAAGGAGGAATAATTATGGGATTCAAAGACAAGCTTAAGCAGTTTATCAATGTAACGGATGATGATTATATCGAGGGCGCAGAAGGCGGATATGCAGACGATTTTGACTATGCACCCGCACAGCCTGCAGCTCAGCCTCAGGTTCAGTATACCCCTCACTCAAGAACAGAAAAAGCGGCTTCAAACGTTGTGAACATCAATGCTCCCAAGGCTGCTGCAAATCAGCCCAAGCCCCACGTTGTTTTTCAGAAGATTGACAGATTTGAAGAGGTTGGCGAGGTTGCCGATATTCTTAACGAAAAAAGAATTGTTATCCTCAACCTTGAAACCTGCCCCAATGACGTTTCACAGAGAATCATAGATTTTCTTTACGGCGTTGCCTATGCAAATCACGGCGATTTCAAAAAGGTTGCAGGCAGAGCTTATATCATTACTCCTTATAACGTTCCCGTTTCGGGCGAACTTGTTGATGAAATCAACACTGCGACACTTGAGCAGTAATTAATTTTGTGAGAGAGGAAGTATTTTGTTATGCTTACAACTGACCAGATTTTAAACGCTATGTTCACTCCTGTCAGCAGAGGCGCTTACAGTGCAGACGAGGTTGACGCCTTTTTAAAGACCGTTGCCGAATCCTACGAACAGGCTCTTCAGGATAACAAGGAGCTTATCAAAAAAATCAGCATTCTTGCCGATAAGCTTGAAAGCTATCGCAGCGACGAAGAGGCAATCAAGCTTGCTTTGCTTGATGCACGTCGCCTTGCCGAAACAATCAACAAGGATGCCAACATAAAGGCAGAGGCAGTTGTTGCCGATGCGGAAGAAAAAGCAAAGACAATTGTTGACGGAGCAACAGTTCAGTCAAACCAGATGGTTGACGAAGCCAGAGAAAAGGCAAAGGAAATTGTTGATAACGCAAGAGTTGCCGTTACGTCGCTCACAGACAGAGCACAGAACGAAACGGAGCAGGCAATCACTGCCGCTCAGCAGAAGGCTACGGAAATCGTGCTTAAAGCTGAAGCACAGGGCAGAGACATTATCGGCAGAAGTAAGGCTGATTTTGAATATTATTCCTGCGAGCTTGAAAGAATCAGAAAAGAAACGGAAAGCTATAAGGCTGCTGCAGAAAAGCTCTGCAAAGACCAGCTTGCTGTTATTGAGGCTGTAAAGATTCCCGAAGTTCCCGTTGCCGAAAAAGTTCAGGAACATGAAGACGTTCAGCCTGCTGTAGAAGAAGCTCCCGCAGCTGTTGCCGAGGTGATCTCCGAGACCGTTGCAGAAGAAGTTGCTGAAGAGATTCCTGCAGAAACAGTTACAGAGGAAATTCAGGCTGATGACGTTGCAGAAACAGAAGAAGAAATTCTTGACGTTCTTGATATCCCTGTTTATGAAGAACCGGCTCCTGCAGCAGAAGTTGAGGACGAAGCCGGCGAAGATGACATTTTCAGCATGATTGAAGAACTTAATTTTGACGATATCGTTGCTCCGGAAGCAATTCCCGCAACACTTGAAGAAGCAGTGGCAGAGCAGACAATTGCCGCTGAAAGCGATGAAGAAGAGTCAGAAGATCTTGAAGATTTTGAAGGCTTTGAAATAGATCTTGAAGAGCTTGACAAAATAACTTCAGACGTTGAACTGAAAGAGGACGAAGATATTACTTCGCTTTTTGACAGCTTCTTCAGCGAATAAAAGGCAGATTTGAGAGGTTACTATGTTTCAGGCAATATGCGTTGCGTCAATCGCAGTTTTAACGGTTATTGATATGCTTACAAAATATGCGGCGGTTGTAACGGTTAAAGTGAACGGTCCAAAAGAATTCCTGTTCGGTCTTTTTCAGTTCAGATATGCTGAAAACACAGGGGCGGCATTCAGCTCGTTTTCAAACAACACCCTTGTGCTGACCGCTTTTTCGGGACTTATTCTTCTGGCGGCTGTCATTCTTTTGCTTACGCATAAAATTAAATCAAATTTTATTAATGCGTGCATAGTTCTTGCTTGTGCAGGCGGTCTGGGCAACCTGATTGACCGCATAAGGCTCGGCTACGTTGTTGACTTCATAGAACCTCTGTTTATTGATTTTGCAGTGTTTAATTTTGCGGATTGCTGCATAACCGTTGGCGCGTTTATGCTTATCGGTTATCAGATATACGATTTAATCCGCGACAACATAAAGAAAAAGGCGTCTGAAAATGATTGAGCCCGTAACTTCAATTCAATATAACGAACCTGTATCGATAACCGTTGACAGCGAATGGGAAGGAGAGAGAGCAGACAAAATAATCTCCGCAGTGTTGGCAGATTATTCACGCTCCTTTGTGCAGAATCTTTTTGCCGATGAGCTGGTTGTTTGCAAAAGCAAAACTGTCGGTAAAAGCTTTAAACCCAAGTCGGGTGACGTGCTTGAGTTTACGGTTCCCGAACCCAAAATGCTTTCTCTTGAGCCTGAAGATATTCCTCTTGAGATAATGTATGAGGATAACGACCTTCTGGTTGTAAACAAACCCAGAGGTATGGTTGTTCATCCTGCTCCGGGCAACTATTCGGGAACGCTTGTAAATGCGCTCCTTTACCACTGCGCCGGTAATCTGTCGGGCATAAACGGCGTTATCCGTCCGGGTATAGTTCACAGAATCGATAAGGATACAAGCGGATTGCTGCTTGTTGCAAAAACCGATGCGGCTCATATTTCGCTTTCGGAGCAGATAAAAGAACATTCTCTTGCAAGGGAATACAGAGCGGTTATTCACGGACATCTTAAAGACCCTGAGGGTGTTGTTGATGCGCCAATCGGCAGAAGTCCCAATGACCGCAAAAAAATGTGTGTAACAGATAAAAATTCAAAGCATGCCGTAACCCATTACACCGTGCTTGAAGAGTATAAAGATTTTTCCTTTTTAAAGCTCAGGCTTGAAACAGGCAGAACTCATCAGATAAGAGTTCATATGGCTTATCTCGGTCACCCTGTTGCAGGCGACCCTGTTTACGGACCCAAGAACGGTGTTACCTCACTGGACGGTCAGTGCTTGCACGCAGGATTGCTTGGCTTTGTTCATCCGTCAAGCAAAGAATTTATCCGTGTGGAATCACCGTTGCCTGAATATTTCACCGATTTTATAAGGAGAATAAAATAGTTGATGGATGCAAAAAAAACTTTTTCCGACTGGCTGATAGTATCGGATATTGACGGAACGCTCAATAACAAAGCCAGAAAACTGCCTGAAAGAAATAAAAAAGCAATTGAACGCTTTGTTTCAAATGGCGGACATTTCACTTTGGCCTCCGGCAGAAATCCTCAGTCTATGGAAAAACATTTTAAGAATCTCCCTATCAAGGGAACGCCTGCAGTTGTTATCAACGGTGCGGGAGTTTATGATTTTGATAAGCATGAGATGATTTATTTCAGCGCAATGAATGACGAGGCGATGCGCCTTGCCGTTAAAGCAGCCAAAAAATTCTGGATGGTTGACGTTATTGTGGTTGCAAAGGATATAATATATATAACCGGTTTAGGTGCGTTCGGAAAATGGTTTGTTGTTGTTGATAACCTTAAACACAAGCACATTTATGATATTGCCAAAGTTCCCAAAGAGAATTGGGGCAAGGTGATTTTTTCGGGTGACCCCGTCAGTATTTCACGGGTAAAAAAGTTTTTTGAAAGAACCAATTCCTCTGAATTGACGCTTATGTCATCTTCCGTTTGCAGCTTTGAGATTCTTGCAAAGAATACTCATAAGGGAACGGCAGTGCTTAAGCTTGCCGAAATCCTTGGTATTGATAACAGCCATACGGGTGCTATCGGCGACTATTTTAATGATTACGATATGTTGAAAACGGTCGGCGTTCCTGCCTGTTGCGGACAGGCTCCCGACGAGCTCAAAGAAATTTCGGAATTTGTTGCGTGTCACTGTAATAACGGTGCGGTAGCAGATTTCATTGAATACATTGAAACAAAAAAATAACAGGAGGTGGCTGCAATGGATGCAGTTATCAGAAAACAGTTAAAAATCAAAGCTTGCAAAGCAAGAATGGGCATCATTGAAGGGGTTTTCAATGCAAAGTCGGGCCATCCCGGCGGCTCTCTTTCGTGCGCAGACATTCTGACATACCTTTATTTTAACCATTTGAACGTTGACCCTCAGAATCCCAAGGATGAAAACAGAGACAGATTTGTTCTTTCAAAGGGTCATGCAGCTCCTGCCCTTTATTCGGTTCTTGCTCTCAAGGGTTATTTTCCTGTTGAAGAGCTGAAAACTCTCAGAAAGAGCGATTCAATGCTCCAGGGTCACCCCAGTATGAAATATACTCCCGGTGTTGATATGTGCACCGGCTCACTCGGTCAGGGTATCTCCGCAGCCTGCGGTATGGCTATGGGCGCAAAGCTCGGCGGCAAGAGCTTCAGAGTTTTCACTGTTCTCGGCGACGGCGAAATTCAGGAAGGTCAGGTCTGGGAAGCAGCAATGTATGCTTCTGCAAAGGGTCTTGATAATCTTGTTGCTGTTGTTGATAACAACGGTCTCCAGATTGACGGCAAGATTTCCGAGGTTAACTCTCCTTATCCCATTCCCGAAAAATTCAAGGCTTTCGGCTGGAACGTTATTGAAATTGACGCTCACAGCTTTGATGAAATTGATGCAGCTTTCAATGCTGCGGCAGAGTTCAAGGGTAAGCCTTCTGTTATCATTGCAAACAGTGTCAAGGGTAAGGGTGTTTCCTTTATGGAAGACCAGGTTTCATGGCACGGCACAGCTCCCAATGCCGAACAGTATGAGCAGGCAATGAGCGAGCTTCAGCAGGCTCTCACAGAGCTCGAGGCATAAGAAAGGAACGGTGGATAAAATGGCTGATGTAATTAAAACCGCAACCCGTGACGCATACGGCAAAGCTCTTGTTGAGCTTGGCGGAATAAATGATAAAGTTGTTGTTCTTGATGCTGACCTTGCAGCGGCAACAAAAACAGGTATGTTTAAAAAAGCTTATCCCGACAGATTTTTTGATTCGGGTATTGCAGAGAGCAATATGATGGGTGTTGCAGCAGGTCTTGCAACAACAGGCTACACCGTTTTTGCAAGCACGTTTGCAATGTTTGCAGCAGGCAGAGCCTATGAGCAGGTCAGAAACTCAATTGCATATCCCAACCTTAACGTTAAAATCGGAGCAACCCACGCAGGTATTTCTGTTGGTGAAGACGGTGCGAGCCACCAGTGCTGCGAGGATATCGCTCTTATGAGAGCTATCCCCAATATGGTTATCATCAACCCTGCCGACGATGTTGAAGCAAGAGCGGCCGTTCTTGCTGCTGCAGAATATGAGGGACCCGTTTATATGAGATTCGGCAGACTTGCAGTGCCCAGAATCTTTGATGAAGATTATAAGTTTGAATGGGGCAAGGCTGTTGTTCTCAGCGAAGGTGCTGACGTAACAATCTGCGCAACAGGCCTTATGGTTAAGGAAGCTATCGAAGCAAAAGAGCTTCTTGCTGCAGAGGGGATAAGCGCAGAAATCGTCAACGTTCACACAATTAAGCCTCTTGATAAGGAAACAATTCTTGCTTCCGCAGCAAAAACAGGCGCAATTGTAACCGCAGAAGAACACAGCATCATCGGCGGTCTCGGCGGCGCAGTTGCAGAAGCTGTTTGCGAAAGCGGCAAATGCGTTCCCGTTGTCAGACTTGGCGTTAACGATGAATTCGGCAAATCAGGTCCTGCCGTAGAATTACTTCATATTTACGGCCTTGATGCACAAAATATAGTTGCAAAGGCAAAGCAGGCAATTTCTCTTAAATAACAATTGCGGCGGTCGCTTTGTTTTCAAAGCGGCCGCTGTTGAAAATTTCAGTTCAGGGGTGATTTGCAATGTCAGAACAGAATATACCTCAGGAGCAGAACGAAAACCGTGTCAGTGCAGAAAATGCATCGGATACAGAACAGACCAAAGAATTCAAGCTTAACAGCGAGGATATTGAAAAAACAAAAGAGTTTAAAATTGAAAAAACAGGCTCCGAACAGGCGGAGCAGAAAACGGATGAAGCTGAAGATACCTCTGACGCAGACGAGAATGAAGATCCGGAAGACGGCGAGTTTTTGGGGTTATCGGAGAAAGAAGAGCATAAAGAAGCGGAATTCAGAGAGACATCTGAAGAGACGGAACCCGTAAAAGAAAAGTTTTCGTTTAAAAAATTGCCCAAAAGCGCAAGAATCGCAATAATCGCAGCAGCAACTACCGTTGTAATTTCCCTGATTGTTGTCATTCTTGTGTTAGTACTCAAAAAGGATAACATTGAAAATAACAGCATCATCGTTTACCGAAAGGGCGATGAATGCATTATACGTATATATGACAAGGAAATTTCGGTTGATAATGCCGAAGCGGCTAATTTTAAGGCGGACAAGGATTCTCGAAGAGTTTATTATACAATCCCTTCGCCCCGTGATTCGGATTATTATGATTTGTATTACGTTCAGCTTGTCAAGGGTGATATTTCAAAGCCTGCTCTTATTGACAACGCAATCGAAAATAATTATGAGGTTGCGGGTGACAAGGTTTATTATTTGAAATATAATAACAAAACCTTTGCGGACGACGGCTGTATCTGTGATATGGACTCAAAAGAATTGTCAACAATTTCAACGAACGTGAACGGTATATATTATCTTGATGATAAAAACGTTTATTTCACCAAACCCGACGGAGATAACCTTGCTCTTTATAACTGCTCGGATAAAACCGTTGAAGAAGTGGCACGTAACGTGACAGAGATAATGTGTTTTTCCGATGCAGAAGAACCGCATATCGTTTATCAGACCAATTCCGGCGAATATCAGAGCGCATCTTCGCTTTATATCGCATATGCAAACGAAGAACCCGAGTTGATTTGCGATAACGCCACAATGGTAGCGTTTGATGAATATAAGCCGGGCGGAAATCTTTATTATTTTACGTCATCCAAGGAAAGCATTTCCTGGAGCTACGTTATATCTGATCAGTATTCCGAAAGTGACAAGACAATGGAAAAACCTGAAAAATGGGGATTCTTGTGGGAGCTTATCGGCTTGGATGACGGTTACAGCGATTCTCTTGTTGCTTATGCCGAAAAAACTGCCAGAGATAAAATAAGAGAAGCGCTTGACGAAACCGTTGAAAACGGCGGACTTGTTGCTCCTGTGTTTACGGTGTTTGCT
Source organism: Clostridia bacterium (assembly GCA_017938985.1). Taxonomy (GTDB): domain Bacteria; phylum Bacillota; class Clostridia; order Oscillospirales; family Acutalibacteraceae; genus CAG-177. The sequence goes on along the minus strand of JAGBAK010000067.1, from coordinate 27,396 downwards.
TATAACGGCAGCAGCACCGCAAAGCTTGTTGAAGGTATTGACCCGTCAAGAGTTTATTCCTATGCCGCTTTCGGCAACCCCAAAATTGTTTATGAAAAAACAACCGTCAAGCAGGGCGAAACCGATATTGCCACGCTTTGCGAAATGGCAAAACGCAGCGGAATGGAAGAGGTTATTGTTTATGCAAAGAGCCTTGTAACGGAATGCGTTGAGTCACAGGGTATTGCAGTTGCAATCAGCAACGGCGGCGACGGATTGTCTTACAGCCTTAACGAATATGACAAAAGCCGAACGGTTTTCAGGTTTTCTGAAAACGGCGGCAACCTTTTTGCTGTTGTAAGTGACACTCAGGGCGGCAGATACAGCTTGTATTGCAACACTTTCAGCACGTCCGGTCCGTCAGCAGGTACAACTGTTTCGGCAAACGTTATGAGCAATTCGGTTGCCGTTAGCGGCGAAAACGTTATTTATATCATTGCCGACACAGGCAAGGATACGGGCGACGTTTTCAGCTTCACCGACGGCAAAAACGTTAAAATATCCAATTCAGCAAGCGAATTTGTTATTGATAAATCAAACAACATTTTTGTTATCAAAAACACTGCCGCAAATGACGATACCGTCAAGGGTGATTATTACACGCAGTATGACGGCGAGGAAACAGAAATCGGCAAAAACGTTGTTCTCTCGTCGTTCGTTTCAAGAAACGATGGCTCGGCGGCTTTTGTTGAAGAAGACAAAAACGGTGATTCACGGCTTATGATTTATTATAAAGGTGAATCAACCGAGGTTTGTGAGGACGCAACTCAATTATTACTGTTTATGTGAAAGGAAAGTTAAAATGGCTTCTAATCAGGTTTTAAAGAAATCGGTTCTCGGCGGCTTCAAAAAAGAAGACGTTATAAATTACGTTGAACAGCTTCAGGCGGAAATACAGCGTTTGAGAAATAATGCTGCAAAGATGAACAGTGAGCTTGAACAGTATGATGAGTTAAAAAAAGCTTACGTTGACGTTAACAAATGTGTTGACACTGTAAAAGAAGAGCTTGAGTCCGTCAAAGCGGAAAGAACCGCTCTTGCGGCGAAAAACGAAATTCTTAAGGTTGAAAAGCAGTCGCTTGAATCTGCAGTGGCAAACCTTGAAAAAGAAAAGTCCGAAGCTGACGAAGCTCATTCCAAAGAGCTTGCGGCACTGAAAAGTGAAAATGAAAACAAAACCCGTTTCTTTGAAGAAAAGCTTGCTTCAATTGAATCCACCTTTGCTTCAATTGAGGCAAACCGTTCAAAGAATAACAATGCAGACGAAAAAGCCTGCAAGATACTTAAGGATGCCAACGATAATTCGGACCTTATAATAACCCACGCCAATAACGAAGCAAAAGCTATTGCTGAAAAAGCAAACGCCGCCGTTGCACAGGCGGCAAAGCAGGTTGCTATGGCGAACGACCGTCTCAAGAGTGCCTGCGTCAATTACGATTCATCAACGGTTGAGCTTAAAGCGAGCGTTGATAATCTTATTGCTCTTCTTGATTCATTAACAGAGGAAACAGACAAATAATTATGGCAGTATATAACATAAAAACAGAAGAAATAAGACAGTATGCCGACAGGCTCAGAGCGGGGGATATTGTTAAACTCAGCGGAACGGTTTATACCGCAAGAGATGCTGCGCACAAGCGTATTTTTGAGCTGATTGACAAAGGCGAGCCTCTGCCTTTTGAGCTTAACGGAGCCTGCATTTATTTTGCGGGACCCACACCTACCCCCGAAGGAATGGTTATCGGCTCTTGCGGACCTACGACCTCCGGCAGAATGGACCCTTATTCGCCCCGTCTGCTTGACATGGGGCTTGCGGCAATGGTTGGCAAGGGTCAGCGAAACAAAGCGGTTTGCGATGCGATTGTGAGAAACAAAGCAGTTTATTTCTGCGCAATCGGCGGTGCGGGCGCTCTGTGTGCAAAAAGCATTGTCGCTTGTGAAGAAATCGCATTTCGTGACCTTGGCTGTGAGAGCGTAAAACGTCTGACGCTCAAAGATTTTTCGGTTGTGGTTGCGGTTGATTGCAACGGCGGCAATCTTTTTGAAAGATAACAAAAGTTTTTCCGTATCATCGGTACAGGAGTCTATTGATATGAACATACTTATAATTGACGGTCAGGGCGGTCAACTCGGCAGCCAGATAATAAAGGCTGTTATCAGCCGATATCCCGATATAGATTTAACTGCAGTAGGCACAAATGCTGCTGCAACAACTGCAATGGTAAAAGCCGGTGCCAAAAAGGCGGCAACAGGTGAAAACCCCATAATAGTTGCTTGCCGCAATGCAGACGTAATAATCGGACCTATAGGTATAGTTATTGCTGATGCTTTGCTTGGTGAAATAACACCTGAAGCGGCAAAAGCCGTAGGTCAAAGCAATGCAGTGCGAATTCTTATACCTATTAATAAGTGCAAAAACCTTGTCGCAGGTGTTTCAAACCTCACTTTGACATCTCTTATTGAAGATACACTTGAAAAACTTGACAGAATTATAAAAAACACTTGAAATAAAGCCTGTACGGTAGTATAATAATGTCTGTTGTTCAGAAGAACATCAGCGGAACAGAAGTTCCTTTCTTTTTACCAATAAAATATATTTAAATGCTATGAAGGCGCCTGTTTCTCTGAAGAGGAACTGCGCCTTTTTTTGTGTGCAGAAAGGAATTATTTATGAAAAAACAGAACAGTTTGATTAATATTGCTCTCACGGCTATGTTTCTTGCTCTTGCTTACGTTATGCCGTTTCTGACAGGTCAGGTGCCGCAGATAGGCAATATGCTTTGCCCGATGCATATTCCCGTTTTGCTTTGCGGTTTTGTTTGCGGTGCACCGTGGGGTCTGTTTGTGGGTGTTGCGGCACCTTTGCTTCGCTCGTTGACTCTTGGAATGCCGCCCCTGTTTCCAACTGCATTGGCAATGGCGTTTGAGCTTGCAGCGTACGGCCTGATAAGCGGTATTCTTTACCGTGTTTTTCCAAAGAAAAAGGGATACATATATTGTTCACTCATCATTGCAATGATAATCGGCAGACTTGTTTGGGGTACCGTTCAGTTTGCTTGTATGGGCTTTGATGTTTCAAAATTCGGTTTTTCTGCTTTTTGGGCAGGTGCAGTTGTAAATGCATTTCCGGGCATCGTTCTGCAGATTGTGCTTATTCCCGTTATAGTTATGATAATTGAAAAATTCAGACCTGACAGGATATAAAAATAAGGCTTGTAACGGATTAACCGCTACAAGCCTTTTTGTTTGTTTATGATTTAATTATTACAGTTTCATTGCAACGTCCCAAGCGCCCCAGATAACGGTGCGAAGGTTGCCGACCTTTGCGGCATCACCGATAACGTGGATGTGTTTGCCCTTGGGTGCAAGGGGAGTGGGAACGTAACCGACAGACATAACAACTGAGTCAGCGGGAATATCAAAGGTTTTGCCTTCTTTATCCTTAACTGTTACTGCGCCGTCCTTGATTTCGCAAACGGATGTTTCAAGGTGAACGGGAACCTTGTTTGTCTTGAAGAAATCTCTCAGGTAGCTGGTGTTTGCAAGAGCAATACCGGGTGTTGTAACAAGGTCGTCCTGCATTTCAACAATTGTGGGCTTCTTACCGTTGAGATAAAGCTCATAAGCGATTTCGCAGCCTGTAAGACCGCCGCCGATGATTGTAACGTTTTCTCCAACCTCTGCTTTGCCAAGAAGGAAATCAACAGCTTCAATAGCTGTGTCAACGCCCTTGATGGGAATTCTTCTTGCTTTTGCGCCTGTTGCGATGATAACTTCATCTGCACCGAGTGAAGCAACGTCCTTAACCTCTGTGTTCATCTTAACTTCGATGGGAAGCTTAGCAACCTCACGGTTGTACCATGCGATAAGGTCACGGTCCTTTTCTTTGAATGAGGGTGCAGCTGCAGCAATGAATACGCCGCCGAGCTTATCGCTCTTTTCATAAAGAGTAACCTTGTGACCGCGCTTTGCGCAAACAATTGCAGCTTCCATACCGCCGATACCGCCGCCGATAACAGCAATCTTCTTAGCCTTCTTTGCAGGCTTGATGCTGTATTTCTTGGACTGCATTGTTTCGGGGTTGATAGCGCAGCGTGAAAGACCCATTGTGTCAAGAAGATCCTGAGTGTTTGCGTGACCCTTTGATGATGAGAAGTTGAAGCAGGCATTGTGGCAGCAGATGCAAGGTCTGATGTCTTCCATTCTGTCCTCAATAAGCTTTGTAACCCATTCGGGGTCTGCAAGGAACTGGCGAGCAACACCTACGCCGTCAATTTTGCCTTCAGCAACGGCTTTAGCACCAACGTCGGGTTCCATACGGCCTGCGCAAACAACAGGGATATCAACAAACTTTTTGATGTGAGCAACGTCTTCAAGGTTGCAGTTCTGGGGCATATACATAGGCGGATGTGCCCAGTACCAGGAGTCGTATGTACCGTTATCTGCGTTGAGCATATCGTAGCCTGCGTCCTGAAGATACTTCGCAGCCTTTTCAGATTCTTCCATTGCACGGCCAACTTCTTTGTAGTCTTCGCCGGGCATTGCGCCTTCGCAGAAGCCCTTCATCTTTGACTCAACGGAGTAGCGCAAAGAAACGGGATAATCGTTGCCGCAAGCTTCTTTGATAGCCTTAACAACCTCAACTGCAAAGCGATATCTGTTTTCAAAATTTCCGCCGTATTCGTCTGTGCGCTTGTTGAAGAATTCAATAGCAAACTGGTCAAGAAGATAACCTTCGTGAACAGCGTGAACTTCAACGCCGTCAACGCCTGCGTCGCGGCAGAGTTTTGCAGTTTTTGCAAATGCTTCAATAATTTCGTGAATCTGCTCCTTTGTCATTTCGGGGCATTCAATGTCGTGTGCCCAACGTGAGGGCTGGGGGCTGGGGGATGCGAGTTCGTGTGAAGTATCAAGAATAGGCTTGATAAGAGCACGTGTGAATTTATTTTTGTGAAGAGGAGCTACAAGCTCTGTGATTGCCCATGAACGGCCCATACCTGCTGTAAGCTGAACAAAAAGCTTTGCGCCTGTCTTATGGATTTCGTCCATAAATTCTTTAAGCTCTTCAAACATCTTGGGGTTCTGCCAAAGCCATTTTCCCCAGAATGTGTCACGCAGGGGAGCAATACCGGGAATAATAAGACCAACGTTGTTGTTAGCTCTTTCAAGGAAAAGCTTTGCTGCTTCTTTGTCAAAGTGGCAGCCGCCGAGTTCAAACCAACCGAAAAGTGATGTGCCGCCCATGGGACACATAACAATTCTGTTTTTAATTTCAACGTTACCGATTTTCCACGGTGTGAACAGAGCTTCATACTGCTGATTCAAATCAAACACTTCCTTCTCATATAATTGTTACATATATAACCTATTATATAATAATTTAATTAGCCGTTTATGTCAAGCTTTATTGCAAATCTTTGATGCAACAAGAACGCTGTTTTGCTGTGAATATAAAAAATCTGCGGCTCAGCCATAACTGAACCGCAGAATATTTTGATTAAAGAGTTGAACCGAAATCGGTAACAATGGACTGACCTGTGATTGCTCTAGATTCATCAGAAGCAAAGAAGAGGAGCATATTTGCAACGTCTTCGGGCATACAGGGCTGAACCTTGAGATCATTATGCTTCATCATCTGACCGAAGATGTTCATATCCATATTTGCGGGGTTCATACCTGCGACCATTGGTGTAACGATTGTGCCGGGGCAGATAGCGTTGCAGCGAACGTTAGTGCCTGCAAAGCGAAGAGCAGTATGGCGGGTAAGGCCGATAACGGCAGCCTTTGAAGCAACGTAAGCAGCTCCGCCGCAACCCATAACACCTGCAACCGATGCAACGTTAACAATTGAGCCGTAGCCTGTTTTTGCCATCTCTACGGTAACTGCACGCATCATGCACATGGTGCCTTTTGTATTGATATCAATAACCTTGTTCATATCATCGTCTGTAAAGCTGTCAATGGCTTTAAGACCGTTATCAAGAACACCTGCGTTGTTGATAAGAATATCAATCTTGCCAAATGCGCCGAGAGTTTCGGCAACAATTCTTTTAGCGTCTTCATCTTTTGAAATGTCGCTCACAACAGGAAGAACTTCGCCGCCCGCTTCTTTAATCTGAGCGGCAACTTCAAGAAGGGGTTCTTCGCGGCGTGCGGTAATAACTACCTTTGCGCCTTCGGCTGCAAATTTTAAAGCTGTTGCTGCACCAACACCTGAGTTACCTCCTGTAATTATTGCAACTTTTCCTTCTAAACGACCCATAAAAACCTCCGATAATTAATTTTTAATCCAAAGTACGGACGAATCCTGTTTGGTTGAGTCTATATTACTATGCCAGTTAACAATGTGTCAAGCAATATTTACAAATATTATTTCAATTGAGAATAATGTTTCTGCTTGACTTTAACCGAAAAGATTTTATAATTTTACAAGACAATTTCTATATATGCCATGATTTAAAGTTAATAATTTGTTTACAAATTAAAATTCACATTTTTATCTTCAGATTTGTTTCTTTATTGAACGCTGTTTGCAAAGGAGGTGTTCAGGGATTTGACACAGAAAAATAAAAATTCAGAAGAAGAAATAAAGGAGCTTGTTGATAAATACAGCTCGTTGATTTTCAGAATATCATACTGCATTTTATGCAACGTTTATGATGCCGAAGATGCGGTTCAGGAAACGTTTCTTAAATATCTGACAAAAGCACCTGAGTTCAAAGACGAAGAACACCGAAAAGCGTGGCTTATAAAGGTTTCGGCAAACATCAGCAAAAATATGCTTATTTTCAGACGCAGGCGTGACTGTCTGGACATTGAAGAGGTGGCAAACGATGATATTATGCCCAACGATTACGAAACCTTTGAAATCATAATGAGTCTGCCTGCAAAGTATAAGGTTGTGATGGTGCTCTATTACGTTGAAGGCTATAAGAGCAAAGAAATTGCAAACATTATAGAAATAAGCGAAGAAGCGGTCAGAAAGAGACTGCAAAAAGGCAGAGAATTATTAAAGACTGAAATCGAAAAGGGGGATTTATTGTGATTAACCGTGAAATTGACAAGTTTGTGAGAATAATCGGTTCTCTTTCTCTGAATCAATCAAGCAAAGAGCGAATCACCGAATTCCTGATTCGCAGCACAGAAGAAAAGAAAGAAGCGTCGGTTATATATGTTGCGGTGGCATCGGCAGTTGCTTGCCTTGCCGTCGGAACAATTCTGTTGACCCGAGGAACAAAACAGGACGTTTAATTTATTTATTTTTTTAATGCGAGGCGCAAAATGAGTAACACAAATCTTCTATTCAAGTACGAAAACAGTGAATTACCGCTTGGTTTTGAAATTCCCGATATGTCAATGTTCGGTCTGCTCAAAATGATGGCGGATAAACAGCCCGATTCAACGGCTTATGAGTATTTCGGCACCAAGTGCACTTACAGAAATCTTGTTGAAAAAATCAAAGAAATTTCGGGTGCTTATTATTCTCTCGGAGTTCGTAAGGGCGATATCGTAACAATCATTATGCCCAACACACCCGAAGCGGTTATCAGCATTTATGCTCTTAACAGAATCGGTGCGGTGGCAAACATTCTTCATCCTCTTTCAGCTCAGGAAGAGATTATGAACCACATCAACAGAGTTGGCAGCAAGGTTGTTCTTTGCGTCAATATCTGTGCAGAAAAAATGGCTGCAATCATTGACAAAACACCCGTTAAAAAAGCAATCATTGCTTCGCCGGGCGATTCAATGCCGACAATTATGAAAACACTTTATGCTCTCAAGTGCATAAAGAATTTCAAATATGATAAAGCCGATGAAAGATATATAACTTGGAGCGATTTTGCAAAAAGATCAAGAAACGTTGCCGAGTTTGTTTCAAAGGGTGAGGATAACAAAAAGGTTGCAATCATTCTCCACAGCGGCGGAACAACAGGTACGCCCAAGGATATTATGCTTTCAAACAGCAACTTCAATGCGTTCGGTATTCAGGCTGTGCTTACGTTAAGAGACGTTAAGGCAGGCGACAAAATTCTTGCCATTCTTCCCATATTCCACGGCTTCGGTCTTGGTGTATGCGTTCACGTTTCTTTCTGCTTCGGCGCTTGCTCGGTTCTTATTCCTCAGTTCAACGCAAAGCAGTTTGCAAGCATTCTCAAAAAGCACAAGCCCACAATGATTTTCGGCGTTCCCACTCTTTATGATGCGCTTCTTAAGGCAAAGGGAACGGATAAGCTTGACTATTCTTTCCTAAAATACGTTGTCAGCGGCGGCGACACACTGCCCGAAAAGCTTGAAAAAAGCGTTAACGAATTCCTTGCAGCCCATAATTCAACTGTTAAAATCTGCGAAGGCTACGGTATGACAGAGGGTCTTGCCGCTCTTTGCCTTTCTGTAGGCGAAAACTATAAGTCAAGAACAATCGGAAAGCCGCTTATCGGCACTGAAATGTGCATTGTTGAGCCCGGCACAACCAACGTTCTGCCTGCAAATGAGGATGGCGAGCTTTGCATCAGCGGTCCCACAATTATGATTGGCTACAGAAACAATCCTGAAGAAACCGCAAACGCTCTCAGGGTTCATGCTGACGGCAAAACGTGGCTTCACACTGGCGATATGGCGATGATTGATGAGGACGGCTTTGTTCATTATAAACTCAGAATCAAGAGAATGATGATAACATCAGGCTTCAACGTTTATCCCACACAGATTGAAAGCGTTGTTGAAGAGCTTGATTTTGTTGATAAGTGCGTTGTTGTTTCTGTGCCTCATCAGTATAAAAAAGAGGTTGCAAAGGCTTATATCGTTCTTAAAAACGGCAAAGAAAAGAGCGAAGCTACAAAAGAAGAAATCCGTGCGCACTGCAAAAAGAAGCTTATGCATTACAGCGTTCCATATATTTATGAATTTGTTGATCTTCTCCCCAAAACGGCTTACAATAAAATCGACTTTATGAAGCTTCAGAAAGAGAGCGCAAGGGAGGCTGTTTGCTGATGGCTAAAAGACCGAGGGTGTGGGGCTTTATTTTGCTCTCTCCCGTCTTGAAAACCGCATTCAGACTGTATTACGGTCCCAAGGTTTTCGGCAAAGGCAATATCCCGAAGAAGGGTGCCACTGTTGTTTGCAGCAACCATAAGCACGTGCTTGACCAGTGTCTTGCGGTGCTGGCAACTCACAGACCCATAAACTATATGGCAAAGGCAGAATATTTCAAAGGCTCGTTTGCGTGGTTCTTCAAATTTGTCGGTTGCATCTGCGTTAACAGAAACGGCCACGATGAAGAGGCAAAAGCATCTGCAAACGCCGTTCTTTCAAGCGGCAGAGCGCTGGGAATCTTTCCTGAAGGCACACGTAACAAAACTGACGACTTGCTTGGCGAGTTCAAATACGGTGCGGCATCTCTTGCCTGCAAAAATGAGGCTATGATAGTGCCTGTTGCCGTTACGGGTGAATATAAATTCAGGAGCAAAACACTTGCAACAAGAATAGGCAAACCTTTTTCAACAAAAGGAATGTCGGTTGAAGCGGTAAATAAAAAGCTGCACGGTGAAATAGTGAAGCTCATAAACGAAAATCTTGCGGCAGGCTACGGCACACCCGAAGAGTTTGAAAGAGCAAAAAGATACAGCATAACATAAAAATTTAGAGCTGACTGAAATAAAAAAATCAGTCAGCTCTTTAATTTTTTGAATGTATCTGCTATAATATTATATTATTTATATCATAAATGAACGGAGGAAAAATATGAACGGCGTTACAATTATGATAATTTCCCTTGCTGTTTTGCTTATCGCATATCTCCTTTACGGCAGATGGATTGCAAAAAAATGGGGGATAGACCCCAAAAGAAAAACACCTGCTTATGAACAGCGTGACGGTGTGGACTATGAGCCTGCACCAAAGAGCGTTGTTTTCGGTCATCAGTTTGCTTCAATTGCAGGCGCAGGACCCATAAACGGTCCAATTCAGGCCGCAATATTCGGCTGGGTACCCGTATTGCTTTGGGTGCTCATAGGCGGCGTGTTCTTTGGTGCTGTTCAGGATTTTGCGTCGATGTATGCTTCGGTCAGAAACAAGGGCAGAAGTATCGGCTACATAATTGAAAAATATATCGGCAAAACAGGCAAAAAGATGTTTTTGCTTTTCTGCTGGCTTTTCTGCATTCTTGTTGTTGCAGCATTTGCTGATATAGTTGCAGGCACGTTTATGGGATTTACCGTAACTGACGGCGTAAAGAGCGCCAACATAACGGCAAACGGTGCCGTTGCAACAACGTCGGTTATGTTTATCGTTTTTGCGGTTGTGCTCGGACTTATTCTTAGATTTGCTAAATTGCCCACGGCGGCAAATACCGCAATCGCAATAGCAATGCTTGTTGCCTCAATAACAATCGGTTTGAATTTACCCGTTTTTCTGTCTCTTGACGTTTGGCACATTTTCGTTTTTATTTATATTTTTATCGCGTCCGTTGTTCCCGTATGGATTCTTTTGCAGCCCAGGGACTATCTTAACAGCTATCTGCTTGTGGCAATGATAGTTGCTGCGGTTATAGGAGTTTTTGTTGCAAATCCTCAGATTAATCTGCCTGCATTCATCGGTTTTGAGGTTGACGGCAGCTATCTTTTCCCCATTTTGTTTGTTACAATTGCCTGCGGCGCCGTTTCGGGTTTTCACTCTCTGGTTTCTTCAGGCACGGCATCAAAGCAGATAAAGAACGAAAAAGATATGCTTCCCGTATCTTTCGGCTCAATGTTGCTTGAAAGTATGCTTGCCGTAATTGCTCTTATTGCCGTCGCATCCTTTGCAAGCGGAGAGGCAGCAGCGCAGGGTCTTAACACTCCTGCACAGGTTTTTGCAGGCGCAGTTTCAAATTTCCTTACAACGCTCGGTCTGCCTTCGGATATAGTTTTTACACTTATCACTCTTTCAATTTCGGCATTTGCGCTGACGTCTCTTGATTCTGTTGCCCGTGTAGGCAGACTTTCATTTCAGGAGCTTTTCCTTGATGATTCAATAACCGATGAAAATATGGGCAAAGTCAGAAAAGTTCTCACAAATAAATATTTTGCAACGGTTATCACTCTTGTTCTTGCATACGGTCTCACACTTGTAGGATATAAGAATATATGGGCGCTTTTCGGTGCGTCGAATCAGCTTTTGTCTGTTTTTGCTTTTCTTGCCTGCGCAGTGTTCCTCAAGAGAAGCAAAAAGATTCGCTGGTTTATGTATATCCCGCTTGGCGTTATGCTTGCAGTAACCTTTACCGCATTGGGTATGACAGTTTACAACAAGGCAACTGCACTTGTAACCTCAGCATCGGCAGACGTTTTTGGCGACGTGCTTCAGCTTGTGTTTGCAACGCTGATTATAATTCTCGGCATCTGCGTGGTAATTGAAGGCTTCAGAAAGCTTTTAGAAAAAGGCGGCAAAGCGGCGGAGAAAACGGTGTCATAATAAAACCGATAATGAAATTTCAAACAGAGCTGACTGAAATAAAAAAATCAGTCAGCTCTTTTTTTGTTATAATATTGCTCAAAATCAAGATGCAGGTTTGCGGTGTTGGCGAATATAAGAACTGTTTTTGTCGGTCAGCAATAAGAATCAGGGTGCTTTGATGAAGAATCTGACCAGAAATTTGTCTTGTAAGCCTCAGCTTTTACCGAAAAAAAGAAAAAATTACGTTTTTTTTAAAAATTTTTAAAATATTTCCGTGACAAACCCCGATTTTTGTCATATATAAATATATATAAAAAAAGAAGGCGAAATTTTGAAAACGTTTAAGCAAAAACTTGAGTTGATAACAGACTATTTGGACAACAAATCTCCGGAGCTTAACCAACAAGACTTGGATAAGATTATCAGCCAAGAGATTGAAAAGGCTCCGGGAGAAATGGATGCACACTTAATTAACCTTTGTCTGGATGCTCTTGCCGAGTACAGAAAAAGTATGTCGGAATAAATTTGGCGCAAACGAACATACGAAAGTACCTGAACAATGTGTATAAAATTGGTTTTGAGTGTATAAACAGGCTGCTGCACCTTCCGGGTGAATCAGCCTGTTAAATTTTTTGATATCATCGTTCGTTTATCGCTTTTTCTAATGGTAGCAGAGTCGCTCTTTGTCCATAAACACAACTATCTTCATCTTGCTTATTATTGACTTTTATTTAAATTTTGATATATACTTTATCTATCATCGCAAAGGAGGTTTTTGCATGACAAAAGCCCAGGCAAGACAGAAAGCAAAAGAATTAGTTGCAAAAATGACAGTTGAGGAAAGACTTTCCCAGCTTGTATATAACTCACCCGCAATCGAAAGACTCGGCATTGATGAATATAACTGGTGGAACGAGGGCTCACACGGTGTTGCAAGAGCAGGTACGGCAACCGTATTTCCTCACGCAATCGCAATGGGTGCCACATTTGACCCCGACGGCAAAATCACACTTTATATCGGCGGACATCAACCCGATAGCGTAAGCGATAAACTTCTCGGTTATCCGTGCCTTAAGATTGAACTTTAAAACACAAACTTAAAGCTCCGACCAAAAATTTTTTCGCAGAAATGCCTGTGTTCTGAAATTGAAAAGGAGTTGTTTCGATGATTAAAAATGTTATCTTTGATTTAGGCAAGGTTTTAATCAACAACGACCCGAGCGAATATTTAAGAAAATACGGCTATGATGAAGAAAAATATCAGGCTTTGCTTGAGGCTATATGGACAGATTCTCTTTGGGGAGATATGGACATAGCAAAGTATGAGAGCTTCAAGGATATTATCGAAATCTATGTTGAAAGGCATAAGGAGTTAGAGCCTGAACTTAGAAGATTTTTTGCCGAGGATTGGATGGAGCTTTATGTTGCATACGATGATACGGTGAAATTCTATAATGAGGTTTACGAGCAGGGTTATGACATTTATCTGCTTACAAATTTCTCAAAAGACGGATATGAATACATCAGCAACAAATTTGATTTCTTTAAAAAAGCAAAGGGTGCTGTTGTTTCGTCACATTTAAAAATTGCAAAACCCGACATTAGAATTTACAAATACCTCTTGGATACATATAATCTCAATCCCGATGAATGTATTTTTATTGATGATTCGGTTGCAAATATCAACGCCGCAAATGAACTCGGCATACACGGAATTGTTTATACGGATATTGAGAGTTTGAGAAAAGATTTTAAAATGATTACTGAAACTGAAAGGTAATTCTATGAACGAAAACATTATTGATTACATAAGTGAGAATTTAAACGATGATATTAAACAGAATGCTTTAGATTTTGTAAATTATTTGCAGAGTAGCAATGTTGAGTTTCTAAAAGACAACGGCTATTGGAAAGACAAAATATATTTTCTTTGCAAATTTAACGGTGAATATGTTTGTTTTATTGCAATTAAAGATCCTGACGAGCCTCATAACGATTGGACTATTTGGTCTGAGGACAGCAATGCCTTTGAAGATGTAATTGCCGATGAGAATGTAAAAAATGCAGCATGGAAATATGTTGATCATTGCGGCAAGTGCGGTTCTTGCGGTGGAGGAAAAAAAAAATATCTTCGGTAAAATTTTTGACGATGTATGCGGTTGTACTTTCCGTATTGATAATGCCGATAAAAACGATTTGCCGTTTTTGAAGAAAATGATTGAATTGCGTATCTCTGAAATTAGAAGAAAAACTATATAAGTTATCGAGGATAATGTATGAACAAAGATTTTGATAACATATTGAAAGAGTGTTTCAGTACGGACTCTCTTATTTCTGTCGCTACTGTTGACGAAAAGGGAAAGCCGTGGGTCAGAATTGTTGATGCAATTTATATTGACGGAGCTTTCTATACAATTACAAACGCTGCAACCAATAAGATGAAACATATTAACGCCAATCCTGTTGTTGGTATTTGCGGTGAATGGTTTTCGGGACATGGCAAAGCTGAAAGTTTAGGATATATTCGCAAAGAAGAAAATAAAGATTTGGCTGACAAGTTGAGGAATGCGTTTGCTTCTTGGTATAATAATGGTCACACCGATGAAGGTGATGTTAATACAATTATTCTGAAAATAATCGTTACAGACGGTATTGTATATAAAGACGGAAAAAGATTTGAATTTTAACGGAGTTATTCTTATGAACTTGCATAAAGAAAGTGAAATGTTCAACCAAGCGGCAGAGTATTACGATAAATACAGACCCGGTTATCCTGAAGAAATTATAGATTCTTTAATATCTGTTACAGGAATCTCCAATGGCTCTGATTTGTTGGAGATAGGTTGCGGGAGTGGTAAGGCAACCGCACAGTTTGCCGGAAACGGTTTTACCATTTTGGGTATTGACCCCGGTGAAGATTTGGTTCGTATCGGTAACGAACGATTCAAAAACGAAAACATCAATTTTGTTCAGGGTAGATTTGAAGAACACGATTTTGTTCAGAAAAAGTTTGATGTTATATATGCGGCTCAATCGTTCCATTGGGTGCCTCAGCCAATCGGATATAAAAAGTGTGCTGAGATTCTGAAGGATAACGGTTACATAGCTTTGTTCTGGAATATGTATGTTCTTCGTGAAAACGATATGGACAAAGAACTGCTCGAAACATCAAAACGATATGGAGGCATAGCAGATTTTGTTTCGGAATCTGAATGCGAAAACAGAATTGCTGCTATTGTGTCACAAATAGTTGATTCAAACTTTTTTGAAAAGCCGACTGTAATCAGAAATCTATGGAAGCAAAACTATACTGCAGATGATTTTTATGGCTTTGCATTAACGGGCAACAGATTTATGCAGAATTCAGATGAAGATAAGAAAAAAGCATATAATGATATTGTTGCGTTGGCTGATAAGAACGGCGGAATAATTGAACGTCCGTATTTGTGCGTGCTTTATATAGCAAAGAAAAAAGCAGTTTAGATTTGTCCATATAAATCAAGAAACGTAATTGATTTACTGTTATCATATTTCAAGGGTGCCTTATGAACGATTTAGAAATAGTTGTAGCTACACAAGAATACATAAAAACACACCATAACGATGTTGATTTCAGTATTGAAAATATCTGCGAAGCTATCGGGTATTCACGCCGTCAGCTTGATAGATTGTTCAAAAAATATATGCAAACAACTCTTTATGAGTATATAAATGCTGTTGTTCTGAGCGAGAGTGCCGTAAAACTGATAAACACAGATGATAAAATTATTGATATAGCTTTGGACAGCCATTACAACACTCATGAGGGATATTCACGGTCGTTCACAAAAAGGTTTTCCGTAACTCCCGACGAGTATCGAAAAAGCAAAATCGCTATTCCGATGTTCATACAGTACCCAGCAAATCATTATCGGATTATGAAAGAAGGGCAACCAATGAAAAACACATCAATCTGCACCGTTATACCCGTAAACAGACCGAAAAGAAAACTGATTTATCTCCCTTCAAAATGTGCAGACGGTTATTTATCATATTGCGAAGAAGTGGGATGTGATTGGGAAGGTTTACTTAACAGCATACCCGAAAAACTTGATACTGCGGCACTTCTTGATTTACCTGAATTTTTACAAGAAGAAGGGTTTGGTGATACTGCTTCGGGCGTTGAAGTTCCATATGATTATGATAAACCTTTACCCGAAGGATATAAAATCGCTGAGCTTCCCGAGTGCATAATGCTTTATTTTCAAAGCGAGCCTTTTGAAAATCCTGATGATTTCGGTATTTACATTGGTCAAGTTTTCAAAGCAAAAGACAACTATAACTTTGAACGCTATGGTTATAAAGTTGCAAACAATATCGCTCCATTCTTTAATTTCGGAGCACAAACCGAAGTAGGAGCAAGAATTGCAGTTCCGGTAACAAAATAAGCAAAACAAAAAGAGCTAACTGACTATAAAAATCAGTTAGCTCTTAACTTTTAGATAATTCAAATGTTGCCAAAACGTTGCCACGGAGCATTTATACATAATAAAATTGGAGCGAACAATATTGGCAAGATTTTTCGGAATTTGCCCACCGAAAATATTGTCGCACTGCTCGCTTGGAGCGCTTCGCATTGCTCTGTATTTTCGGCAAATAATCACCTTCGCTTCTTCTGCCGCAGGCAGCGCTCGGCGATTATTCCCACTCCATTCACGGGCGTATATCAATACGGTTTTTGTGTTATTTTAAGTGTTTTTATTATCAATATTATCATAAAATCTCTTCTAAAATTTTGAGTATTAAAATTTTTAGTACGATTTTAGTACGCTCGGAAGAATAGGGAGTGGTTATGTTGTTAACAGTAGAATTTTTCGTCAAAATACTTTTTGGGAACTCTACCGCTGATAATGATGAATCCTTTTTCGGCCAATTCATCGTTAAGCTTTCTTATAATGCGATATGCAGTCGGACGTGATATAGTTAAAAGTTCCGCAACATCATCTGCAGTATAAAATACTTTTGAACTTACCATATAATTTCTCCTATTACATTAGATTTTTGAGAAACTTCTTTATCTGTAAAAGTCGTAATATGTATTAATTTTCATTCTAAGACACAGCATCAAATCTTATGTCAATCTCTCGATTAAAGTATGTAAGAATGAAAATCTTTTGTGGATATTTATACTGTTGTTTTATAAAAAGTTTTCAAAATAGGTTATGAACATTTTGTTAAAACGATTGAAAGAAGTATTATAAAGTATTATAATATTTATTGTGAAAATTTGTTTATATATGTAATTAATTCGAGGTATACAAATGGGTATTTTCAAAAAACTGGTTGGTACAATTGCAGAGAAATTCTTGGATACAAAAGCAGAAGATTTCATTACCGAATTATCTGGCAAATATAAAGACACACGCATTGAAAAGGATATAAAAAATTTTTTACTTGATAAATATGGTTCAGAAATTTATTTTAATGATTTGGATTCGTTTATAATGAATAATCATTTACTTGAAAACTTGATTGATTCATTGCACGGCAGACCAAGCGTGCAACCTATCAGTAAAAAGGGGTTTGTAATTAAGAATTTAAAATTATTTCTTAACTTATTTCCTGGATACAAAAAGAAAAAAGTTTTGTGTTCAAAAATAAAAATGTCATTTGAAAATTTATATGATTATGTTGTTCTTAATATAAATAAGCTTAATCCGTATTCAGATGTAGGAATATTGCAGAATGATATGCATCGTATGAGTGCTGAAATGAAGTTTGATCAAGATAAGATTTTTGTTGCAACAGCCGAAACAAATGAGAATGTTAAAAAATTATTAGATTTGATTTCTCCACAACAATCGGTTGTTGAAACTGCATCTCAAGATTTGTTTGATTATTCGGAAACATCCAGCAAATATATATCTAAAATTAAAAAGATAGAATCTGAATTTCAATGTAAACATTTATATAGAGAAGCCTTGGAGTTATATTTTGAGCTTTTCAGAGAAATTTCTATTGATTTTAGCGGAAAGTCTCATCCTCAAATCAATCAAATGATTTGCTCTTTAAATTGTAACATTGCGTTATGTCAGTACAATCTTGGAGAGGAAGAAAAAGCGCTTTTAAGTCTTTCTAAAATCGAAAAAAATGCAGCAAAAGATAGTAAAACCTTTCATTTTGTTTCTGCAGCATTTATTATTCAAAGTCTTAATTCGGAAAAATACAATATAGCAAAAGAACATTTGGAACACGCATTGGAGCTTGACCCCAAATACCATAGAGCTTTTTTACTTAAAAAGTATCTTCAAGCTATTATGAGTGCAACAAATCTGACAAACTGTATTTCTGAATTGGATGACTTTTTTTCAGATATAATTTCTGAAGAAAAAGACAAAGTGTTAATTGCTGAATACTATATGCACAGAGGGCTAATTAGACAGAATTTAAATGATCCTTATGCAGCTTCAGATGATTTTATTAAGGCTTATGAATATGGTTATGATCCTCTTATATCAAAATATAATCTTGCACTTGCTTATTATGGACAATCTATTGAAGGATTTCCAAAAGGTATAAGACTTTTTGCTCCTCAGATTAAATATCAACCAATGATAAAGTCTATAGAAATACTTGAAGAGATAATCTTTGATGAAAGAGTAAACGAACAACAAAACGCATTGATTAAGAACCGCTCAATTAGCGTGTATGTTTCTGCTTGTCAGTTATTAGGCGTTGATCATAAGCTTGATATTTCAAACGATTTATTGAAAACTGTTGAAGATTATGAAACTCTTAGGGGTATTTTGCTTGGAGGTAAAAACGAGCTTACGGATGAAGAAATTGGTTTTCTTGATAGCAGTGATAAGTTATATTATGAAATTAAATGCTTGCTTGAATCTGAAAGTTTTGAAAAAGTTGAGCAGCTTCTTTCGGGTATAATAGAAAGTCCAGATGGAGTTTTAACTGAACCTAATTGGCACATTCTTTTGCAAGTATCACTTATTCTTAAGAATCCTGATAAATATTGGAAGTATAAAAAACAAGCTGTAGAAACCAATAACTTTGAGATGGATTTTACTGCAATGGATGCATGTGCATTTGAGTTAGAAGGACAAAAAGAAAAAGCTAAAGACTTGTTTGATGAGATAGCACAGAATTCATTGCATTATCATGATTTGAGCAATTGTTTAAGGTTTTACAGGAGAAACAATTTTGTTGAAGAAACAATTGTTCTATATTTAAGAATTCATGAATTATCAAATAATAAATATGTTTTTATTGAAGATATTGATAATTTCTATGGTGAGGCTATAAGTTATTTAGTGAATAATCATTATACTGATGTTAAAAAAATACTTGAAGATATTTTGCCAATAGTATCAAGGGTTGTATTTTTGAGACTTCAGCAAACATATTATTCATCTCAGAATGACATTCCAAAACTCAATGATTGTTTTTCTGAGATAATACAGCTTTCAGATGAATTTAGTGATTGGTTTAACAAAGCACTGTGTTTGAGATGGTTATTCCGATATGATGAAGCATTGGATTTTTGTCAACAATTAATGGCTAAAAATATCAGTAAAGAAGAAAAAACTAAACTTTATTGGCTTATGAGTGATTTACATCTTTTCAAAAACAATCTTAAGCAAAGTTTTGAATATGCTTTAAATGCTCATGAATTAAACAAAGAAAACCCATATGAACAGAGTCATCAGGCACTACTTGCACGCTCAATGCGTTGCAACCGTTTTGAAGCATTGCAGACGGTTTCTGATTTCCAAAAAACACATCCGGTTGTTGTTGATTGGTTTAAAACAATTCAAATAAAAGAAGATGAAGATTTTATAGAAACACTAAAAGATAATCTTCCAAATAATGATGACTATCTGGCTACAGAAAACAACATCGCGAGATTATATCGTACAGGAAATGTTCCGATGAACTTAATTCGTAATCGTTATCACAGCTGGGGTAGTTTTTTTGAGTTTGCTCGGCAAAACAAGCTGTTTATTTGTACGGGTATTATTGATGAATTAAAAGAAGAACAAGAGTTAATTGCTGAAGATGTTGTTGTTGATGAACAAACATTAGTGATTATGGCGCACTATGGCTGTTTAGAAGCATTAAATAAAATCAAATATATTCACATTAACTATGGCTCTATAGTTGATCTTCTTATTGATTATCAGAAATATGATTTTCAATTCGCAGAAAAGGCTTTGAACTGGATTTATGAGGCAAAAAACATAGTTTTCGAACCTGACGGCTATGTTGAAGAAAACAGCGAAATAACAAAAGCTTTTTCAAGGAATTTCACTGCATGTTGCAACATAGCCAAGAGAGCTAATATTCCTTTCCTTTTCAGCGATTATGTTGCGAAAAAATTCCAAAAAATTTCTGGATTAGGTTTGCCGTGTGATGTTAATTTTGTTAGTATACCCGCTGCTTGTCGACATATGGATAAAGATGGTTTATCAGATGAATTAAATGAAATGCTGTACAGTTTATTAAAAAATTGTACTTTTGTCAGTTTCAATTCAAGCACAATAATGTACGTTATAAAAAACAACAACTATACTGTAACAAAAGATTTGCTTTCGCCCTTTTTTATTTGTAAACCAGAATATGACTTAAATAGTTTTGCTTCAGTTTATCTGCATACTATTATTTTATTACTGAACAAAGAAAAACCTGATTTAGCTGTTTCCTTTACTGAATTGGTGTTGGATGATTTAATCAGGGTATGGAAAAAAGGTACACGTTACAGATATCTTGCAAAGCGTCTCTTAAATAAAGAAGCGGAGATTGTTGCTGAAAACATCAAGAAATATGTTGAAAAAACTCTTGGCGCAATAATAAATATTTATACCGTTCTACCAGAAGAGTTGATTCCTTATTATCAAAAAATAAAGAGTTACCTTGATGCAGATCAAAAATAAAACAATAAACATAGAGAGCTGTTATGTACTTCATAATGGCTCTTTAGTTTTTTGTATGGTATATAAAAGTTTTTGTTTCTTACAAAATTTAACTTGCATTTGTACTTAACTACTGGAGAAGAGAAAAAGCCAGAATCTACAATTTCAACTGTAGATTTTGGCTTTTTGTTTTGTTCAGAAAAACGAGTTGATTTTAATTTCTTACATATTTTATGAAGAGGAACGTAAATTATAAACAAATTTTCAAAAACCGCAGACTGATTTTAAAAGTATAAAAGTACAACAGTAATACAGTCTCAGTGATTAGTTGTATTTATATTTTATCATTCATAATCATCAAAAAATATGTGTCCTTCATTGTCGTAGTAATTATCTTCATCTGAATAATAAGGACTTTCCTCGTCGTACATCTCGTCAAATCTTTCTTTATGTTTAAATGTTTTTTCTTTGTCAGACAATTTCCAAAAATTTGGCTCTATTGTCTCAATCTCAAAATCATATAAACTGTCAGCTAATATGACAGATTTATCAACTTTTTCAGGAGACCTCTCCATTGCTCTTTTGGGTATTGTTCTGTTCTTTTTATTAGATTTTTTTACAGACGACTTTTTGCTTGCGGAATGTAATTTAGCGATTTTTCTTTTGAATTTAAACATATCATCTGTTTTTTCAGCTCTCTTCCAAAGAAACCTTTCCATTAAATCTTTGCTTTCTTTATCTAAACAAAGCTTTTCTGCACAAACAATAAGTCTGTTTAATTTATCTGTGTCCAAACTTTTTTTCACGTATTCGCGTGTTGTGTCACTGAGCCATCTTTCGCTTTTGAAACGGTGATATTTAAATAAATCACAAATAGTTCTTTCGGTATTATAATACGGCACTTCTCCATATATAACATCTTGACTGTGCAAATCTTCCGGAAGATAGTGAATAACCAAATCTATGCCTTCTATCGCTTTGCATTTGCTTCGTGATATGTTTCTCGGAACGGCAATGTGAATTGTTTTCGGAAACCGTTCCTTTCCCCAACAAAGACACCAAGCATAGTTATAACAAAAAACAGCTTCGGGAATTACCTTAGCGATGAGTTTTTGTTTATTTATCGGCGGTGCACAATGAGTAGACTTGACGATGCGTTCTCCTATTTTAATCCATTGTATCGTCGTAGGATATTTAACTTTGTATATACCTTGCCTTATTCTGACCAGATATCCTTTTTCGCAAAGTCTGCTGATTTCATAATTTTCGAATTCGAGTTTGTTTAATTCACCAGTAGTTGTAAAACCATCCTTAAACTTACTCTTATTCTTAAGAAATTTTTCTTCCAGTGTCATAATTCACCTTCTTAGCTGAATCTTCTGCTTTTATTATAGTTATTTACCCCTGATTAGTCAATATATCTGTGTAGTTTTTATTGCAATATAACTTTTACAAAACACCATATATATCAAGGAATTAACTCCTATTTTTTTCTTACACTGATTTTTTATAATCGTAATTCTTACATACTTTTTCTGATCGGCAATAAAAGGATTCTTCGTTCTATCAGATTATTTTTGACAGAATTGGAATATTTTGGGCGATCGCTCCTGCACCTTGACAATTAAATAACCATCCGAAATGTATACGGCTTTGCCAAGACCGTTGAAACAGTGAAGCATAAGTCAGTTTTTGAGCCGAAACAATATGTCCAAAGATTATTTTAACGCGAGCGAAGCGACGTTGCAGTGAGATTCCGCAATAGGAAATATTTCGGATAAAACAGCCCAAAAGGATTATTTCAAATTATTTCAACTCAAAACAAATAATTAACAGAAAGGAATTTTTATGAAGAAGAATGATAAGATAACCGCTTGCATTGAGTTGCCTCTTGATTTTGATTATGCTGATTCCGTCTGTGAAACGACAGAGGAAATCCAAAGCATACCCGATGCATTAATAAACTCTCTCCGCACCTATGGACGGGTAAATATGGAATACATATTATCTGTTACTCAAAAATCTCTTGAAACAATTATAAAGGCTCTCAAAAGCGCAGTTTATCAAAATCCCGAAACGTGGAACGAATGTCCTCATGAGGGCTGGGAAACTGCCGATGAGTACCTGTCCGGAAATCTTATGAGGAAACTTTCTGCCGCCAAAAAGGCAAGCAAAAAGTTTGAAGGAATGTTTGAGGAGAATATTAAGGCGATCGAAAGCGTCTTGCCGCCCCGTATAAATTATAATCATATTTATATCACACTCGGATCGCCGTGGGTGCCTGCTGATATAATTGATGATTTTATTAAGCACCTGTTCGGAAAACACATGAGAGATTATAACAGTTTATTTTTCGGAATGGAAACAAAGCATAACATTTCAAAAGGAAAATGGGAAATCCCTTACAAGAACAGGTTCAATAATACTGCACGCTCAACAATTGTTACATCAACCTACGGCACAAGCAGACTGAACGCTCTTCACATTTTAGAAAAAACATTAAACCATCAGCCGATAATAATCAGGGACAAAGACGAAGGGTCTTCATCTGAGTCCCGCAGCAAATGGGTGGTTAATGTTGCTGAAACCGAACTTGCCAAAGAGAAGCAGAAAAAACTCATCAATGAGTTTCAAAGCTGGGTCTGGAAAGATAAAAAGCGTAAAGAAAGACTCGAAAAAATTTATGAAACAAAGTTTGGCTGTATAAGAAAAAGAATGTTTGACGGCTCGTTTCTTTCTTTCCCCGGCATGTCAGACGAAATAACTCTCTATCCACACCAAAAGAATGCCGTCGCAAGAATCATTCTGACACCCAACACTCTTCTCGCGCACGATGTCGGAACAGGCAAAACATATATTATGGCTGCTGCGGGAATGGAAATGCGCAGAATGGGTATTTCTAAAAAGAATCTTTACGTTGTCCCCAACAATGTAGCCGGTCAATGGGAAAAAGAATTCCGAACATTGTATCCCAAAGCCGATATTCTCTTGATTGAACCCCGCAATTTTTCTCCCCGTATTCGAAACAGCGTTATATCCAAAATAAGAGACGGCGATTATGACGCAGTAATAATCGCATACAGCTGCTTTAAAGAGATTAAACCCTCAAAGCAATACTGCGTAAAAAAACTTGAAAAGAAGATTTCCGATGCAAAAAGAAATTACAAAGCACCGGAGGAAATTAAAAAACTGGAAGATGAACTGATGAACCTTGAAAACAGAATATACTTTGATGAGCTCGGTATAAACACTCTGTTCGTAGATGAAGCGCACAACTTCAAGAATCTGCCGACAGAAACAGGAATTTCGAACATCGTCGGTTTTTCAGCAAACGGCTCTGAGAAATGTGAAGCTATGCTTGAGAAAGTCCGTCACACTCAGAAGACCAACAGCGGCAGAGGGGTTGTTTTTGCTACAGGTACGCCGATAACAAACTCCATAGCCGATATGTTTGCTGTTCAGCATTATCTGCAGTATAACGAACTTTCCTTTATGGAATTACAGCATTTTAACAGTTGGATAGGCATGTTTGCGGAGATGGATGAAGCGTTTGAAATTGAGGTGGACACAAGCAAATGCAGGATGTCAACCAGATTTTCTAAGTTCAACAATCTTGAAGAACTCAACAACTTGTTTGCATTAATAGCTGATTTGAATTATTCAGACAGCAAAAGGGATGTTCCTGATTTTGACGGTTATACCAATGTAACTGTTCCGGCAACCGACGGACTGAAAAATTATCTTAAAGACATTTCGCGCAGGGCAGATGACGTTAAATCCCACCGCGTTTTAAGAACAGAAGACAATATGCTCAAAATCACAACAGACGGCAGAAAAGCTGCGCTTGACCTTAGGCTCGTTGATGTGAATTCAACTTTTTCGGACATATCAAAAGTATACCGATGTGCTGAAAATGTATTTGATATTTTCACAAAAACAAGTCCGCAAAAAAGCACACAAATAATATTCTGCGATATAGCTACACCGAAAGACAGTTTCAATATCTACGATGAGCTCACCCGTATTCTTGTTTCAATGGGTGTTCCGAGAAACACGGTCGCATATATTCACGATGCAAAAAACGATAAGGAACGAAGCGTGCTTTTCAGCAAAGTCAAAAGCGGTGAAATCCGTATTCTGATCGGATCAACGCCGATGCTCGGCCTTGGCGTAAATGTTCAGGATAAACTTATTGCTCTGCACCATCTCGATGTTCCGTGGAAGCCTTCGGAAATGGTTCAGAGAGAAGGCAGAATTCTCCGTCAGGGCAATACCAACGAAAAAGTCTTTATTTTCAGATACATAACGGAAAAAAGTTTTGATTCGTACTCCTGGCAGCTGCTTGAAAAAAAGCAAAAATTTATTACTCAGATTCTCTCCGGAGAATTAAGTCAGAGAAGCTGTGACGATGTTGACGGTACAGTGCTTGATTACGCAGAGGTAAAAGCACTTGCTATTGACGATCCTCTTATCAAAAGCAGAGTGGAAACGTCAAATGAACTCGAAAGATACAAAGCTCTGCAAAGAGGTATTGTCTCAAACTGCGAAAGACTTCAGCTCGAACTGAATTCCATTCCCGAGTCGGTTGCCAACAATGAAAAAGTAACAGAAGAATTCATATCTGACAGAGAATTCTATAAAGAAACATGCCGTGAATATGAAAAAGAAGAAAGGAAGATTATCCAGAAAAAGATTTTTAACGCAGTACAGAATAACAGTATGGTACCGAAGGAACGAACTTTTCTTAAATATCAGGGTTTTACGGTTATTCTTCCCGCAAATATGGCT
Source organism: Clostridia bacterium (assembly GCA_017938985.1). Taxonomy (GTDB): domain Bacteria; phylum Bacillota; class Clostridia; order Oscillospirales; family Acutalibacteraceae; genus CAG-177. The sequence goes on along the minus strand of JAGBAK010000067.1, from coordinate 2,233 downwards.
AAAGACAAGCCTTATATTATTCTGAAGAAATCAAGCAGACACTACATCAGTTTCGGCGAAACAGAAGTCGGAACTCTTATCAGAATCGATAACTATCTTAACAATCTGGACAAGCACATTGAAAAACTCCGCGCTTACAGCGATAAACTGCTTGAAAAAGCATCAAGAATACGGGCGGAGATTGACAATCAAGAATCTTATATCGATAAAATCGATGAATTGGAAAATGAACTTAAATTAATTGATGAAAGGTTAGGTATTAAAAATGAAAGAAATTAAAACAACTAACACCGTTGCACTTACAGTCAACAAAGCTCTCGAAACTCTTTCTCTTTGTTATTGCAAAACAATCAACTCCGGGCTCCCCGTTAAGGAACTGCCTTCCATGATGCTGTGGGGCTCTCCCGGCGTCGGCAAATCACAACTTGTTCAGCAACTCAAGGAAGAGATTGAAGCTAAAACAGGCAAGTCCGCAGTCATTACAGACGTACGTTTAATGCTGTTCAACCCCATTGACCTAAGAGGTATTCCGACTGCAAGCGAAGATAAAACCGTTGCCGTTTGGCTCAAACCCCAGATTTTCAATATGAATCCCAGTGAAGATATTGTCAACATTCTGTTTCTTGATGAAATATCCGCAGCGCCTCCTTCTGTTCAGGCTGCAGCATATCAGATAACACTTGACAGGGTTGTCGGCGAACACAGACTTCCTGACAATTGTATAGTTATTGCCGCAGGAAACAGAGTCACCGATAAATCAGTCGCATACAAAATGCCTAAAGCACTTGCAAACCGTCTTTGTCATTTTGAAATACAATCAGATTTTGATTCATGGAGGGACTGGGCGGTAAAAAACGGTATAAATCAAAAAGTACTCGGCTTTATATCTTTCAAGCGCGATTCCCTTATGGGTTTTGATTCTCACAACGATGACAATGCATTTCCCTCTCCCCGTTCATGGGAAAAAGTCAGCAAACTTCTTAATACAGTTGATGGCAATGTAGAACTCATGTACCCTATGATAGCTGGTCTTGTCGGAACCGGCGCAGCAATTGAATTCAAGACGTGGTGCGATGTGTACAACCAGCTGCCCTCTGTAAAAGACATCTTCGACGGAAAAAACCCTTCTGTTCCTAAAAACACAGACGTGCTTTATGCTCTGATTTCTTCAATGTTTGACTATGCAAAAAAGCACAGCAAAGATTTGAGCAAAATTGCAAATTCAATTAAATATGCAATGAAACTTCCTTCTGACTTTTCGTTTGTTCTTTTCAGAGATTATATAAGCATCGAAGAAAACTACAAGTTAAAGCTCTTGCAGATTCCCGAATTTGTTACTTGGCTCCAAAACAAAGGAGGTAATTAAATGGATTTGTCAAATGCAAAACTTATAGAATACTCAAAAAAGCTTTCAAATTCAAAAAAACGTATTTTTAACCAAAACGGCTTTTTCGGCAGATTGCTGTTATATGTAAAATTCCAACTTGATGAGAGCGTTGAAACTGCCGCAACCGACGGTGAAAATATTATATGGGCACCCAGTTTTCTTGATAAATTATCAGATTTACAAACAGATATCGTTATGATGCACGAAATCATGCATATCGTTTTACAGCATTGCTCACGAGGAAATGACTTCGATCACGAAAGGTTCAACATAGCTTGTGACATCGTTATAAATTCTATCCTCCTTGAAACAATGAACATCACTGAAAGTGATTATAATTTTGGAGACATAGGCCAGATGGTCTATGAATTGCCCGACGGAGAAAGCGGTGCAAATTATACTGCCGAAGAAGTATACAGAATGCTTGGACAGGGATTGAGTTCCGGAACTGCGTCCATAGAAATTCCAGGCGATGGAGAAGGTTCCGGAGACGGAGCAGGTTCCGGCGACGAAGAAGGTTTCAGCAATAGAGAAGATTCCGGCGTAGGAGAAGGTTCCGGCAACGGAGATGAGCCCCGCAATGGCAAAAACTATGGCAGCAAAGGAAGTTCTGAAAATAAAAACGATTTATGTAACAATAAGAACAATCCTTGCAACCTTGATGACCACAGCCGCTGGAACAATTACTCTGACAAAGCTGATATGAGTGATAAATGGCAAAAACGAATAACAGACATCGCGGAAGAAATCCGCATCAGTAACCCGTCATCCTATTGCGGACTTGTTCCTGAAATGATACAAAGGATGATAGAAGAGTTGAAAACCAAGAATACTGATTGGAGATCG
>JAGBAK010000066.1 GCA_017938985.1 Clostridia bacterium | reverse complement strand
GTACTTGAAAGTACTCTCAAATTAATCTTCAAGGGTTTTTTCTTCTTCTCGTTGTTTAATTTTCAAGGTGCGGTGCGCTGCTGTATTTCAGAGCGCTCCGATAATATACCAAATCCAAACTCATTTGTCAACACCTTTTTTCATTATTTTTTACCCTTCTTCTCAACTCCCCCGTGTGTTTCGTAAATTGTTGGAAATGTTGCATAAAATCATTCGACATCGGGTTTGTTTTATATTAATGTTTTATATACAGGTCCTTTTTCGGTGTAAATAAGCTTAAATACTTTTTTATTCTGTTCTTCTGAAATTTCCTGTCTTTTCAATTTTTTTCAAAAATTTGTTGATGCTTTTCTAACCGATATGCAACAATTTTTTCGCCGTTCACATTCTCTTTATGCATATCAACGGCGCTGACCCGTCTGTTATTATAGGTAGTATAGTAATATATACCTTTACTAACATTGCAACAGCAGCTGTAAACCGTATATTCATATTTACCTTCTCCCACACGGTTAATTCCCTTTACCTGCTCAACAGAGCCGAGAATATGAAAAAACTGACCGACGCTCTCCTCTTCGGAATCACCCGAAACGGAATTGACTTTTGTGAATGCCGCCCTGACAAATCTCGAAGCTGACGACAAATCCCCAGGCAGACCTATCGCCCCCATACCCAATGAATACGGTTCAAGGTCTGTACCGAATCTGTTTTCGGGTTGGTTGGCTGTAAGATTAATATAGTTCGTCAGGTTGTGCATATGGTAGTCAAACGGCGGATTGTTCGTCAGCACACCAACAGGGTTTTCATAAATTTTCAGTCCGTCTTTCACAGGTTCAAGAGTTACGCAACGGTTTTTATCGGCAAGAATCCAATGGAGAGGAGAAAGCGGAAGCTCCTTGCTGAACGGAATATTCCACAGATTTATATTTTCTGTTTTTGCCAAGGCAGCATCAACTGTTGAACACCGCCCGAGAAGATACGGAATCAGCTCAAACGGTGCAATATTTTTCTTTGTATCGGATTCGGGATAATAAACAGCATTATCGGGAAAGTTCAACCCTGCCATGCTCAACCCTTTTTCGTTTGTTGCTTCGTAGTACAGCGGATACCCGTTGCTCACGGTTGCCATACCTATCATGGCATAATGCGTTTCAAATATCTCTCCGTTACGGAAAGGAAGCGGAAACCTGCGTGGTGTTACGGTGACCGCCTCATCATAATGATAATACAAATCAAGGTTTCTTCCGAAATAAAAATCATTAGTTTTATAGGTTATTGCCGTACACATAAAAAATCCCCTTTCGCGGTCAACCTTATTCTGCCACAAAAGGAGATATATATTATGTATTATATTGTAATATATTTGTTCAGTTCAGACACCCTCCGCTAATAAACGAAGCACACATAAATCCCACAGCCATTGCGGTTGATTATCTGGCGTTACTTTGAGATTAACAAGTGTCCGCTTGCCGACACGCCTGTCAAGAACAGCAAACATCCTGATTAACGGATTGATTGAATTTATGCTTTCGCTTATCTCCTGATTGCGGTATTTTTCGAGCGCTTCGCAAAACTCTTCGTCAGTATACTCGGTGCGTTCTGCAAGGGGGTATTTATTCAGTAAATCAAAAAATTCACCGCCCCAATATTCAGCTGTAGTCATCGGATTTTTGATGTTCCTGTAACCTTTATCAATAAAATAAGAATTTACGGTTTCCCACGAAAAACGTTTGAACTGTTTTCCGTCAATGCAGATTTCAAAAACACATTTACCGTCCATGCCCCCATATGAAGTGCAACCGTAACGGATTCTGCCTTTCAGGGAGTCTGCCAACATTTCTTCCTCTAAATATTTTCGCATTCCGCTCCAGGAGCCGAGAATTTTACTCATACAAACACCACCTTAATTTATTATAACATAACCTGAAAGCAACCGCAATATGTATCGGATTTGATAAAACAGTCTCCGTTTCTCCAAAACAAAAAACAGCCCGTTTTTGCGGACTGTTTTTATTTCAGAACTATCCTGATTGGGGTATAAATGCATATCAGCACATACCCATTTCCTTCATTGCTTTCAGGAACGCATCTGCTTCGCCGTTTATATTTGCCCTCTGAGTTGCTTCAATATCATACCACGCGTATTCAAGACCGTGAACAATAACAGGAAGCTTACGACCGAATTTTTTCTCTAAAAAAGCTTCTTGCTGCAGACGTTTGGCAACGTCGGAAACAAGACCCAATAACTCGTAATGACCTACAGGACCCTTTCCGATGTAATTACAGTTTTCGTCGTAGCAATCTTCATCTTCTTCGCCGATATTTGTGATACCATTCTCCTTATACCAGTCAAACAAAAGATCGGTCAATTCGTTTGGTGTATCCGGATTGATAACAAGCGACTCGTTCTGCCGCCAAAAAGCGTAGTTCCACCGCTCCTCATCGTATTGCCCTGCACCTTTGCAATCATCTTCGGTGTTATAACTGACAGCGAATGACGATACGTTACTGAACCCGTTATACTCATAAGCTTCATTTGAACATACGAAGAACGAAACGGCATAAATGCCTTCTTCGTTCCAATCAGCAGTTATTGATTTCACTGCATTATATAGTTTTTCGGAAACGTCTGCCATAAAGATACCTCCTTTTATTCAATTCTATCACGGAATTGAATAAATATCAACATTTCAACGATTATCTGCATTTTAACGATTTGAAACAACTCCCTCTCGCCGCAAGGCGAATATAAATGAAAACGGCAGATTCCTGACGGAATCTGCCGTTTTCTGGCGGAGAAGGGGAGACTCGAACTCCCGCGCCGGTTACCCGACCTACGCCCTTAGCAGGGGCGCCTCGTCACCAACTTGAGTACTTCTCCATGGTAACGTATATATAAAATTATATAGTTATTAAAATGGCGGAGAGAGTGGGATTCGAACCCACGGTACCCGTAAGGGTACGACGGTTTTCAAGACCGTTCCGTTATGACCACTTCGGTATCTCTCCGTAAATTGCTTTAATATGTTATCACAAGATTTCGGTTCTGTCAATAGTTTTTTGTTTTTTATTTTTTGTAAAATTCAGCCGCCCTTTTCAGAGCGGCTGATATTGTTTGATTACATGCACTCGTTGATGTTGCTTGCGCCTGTGTAAATGTCAAAAGTAAGAACCTTTTCTTTGCCGTCCTCAGTGAATGAAAGGCGGATGGTTTCGTTATCAATATAATCTGCACCTGTCACCTTGTAATCCTTGCTTGTGAAGAAATTCTTGAGGTAGCCGAGCGTTTCTTCGGAATAATCACCTGCGTTATCGGAAACAAAAAGAACGTTGCCGCAAACTGCATTGACCTTGCCGAGAACAAGCTTCTGCTCAAGGTTGAACTTGATGTTGTTGTCACGAAGGAAGAATACGTCGGGGTCATTGCAGAAAGCTCTGCCGTCAAGGTGGTTACGGAAAACGGCATTGTTGAGAGAATTCTGCGTTGAGGGAATTTCGTTGTTGATTGCAAGCTTGTTTACCCAGTCACCTTCAAATGCCTTATTTACGTCGCAGCCGATGCGGCAGGCATCAAAGATACCCATACAGGGACCAAGCGGAATTCCGCAGCCGAGAATGAGTTTATCGCCGCAAGCTTCGCGCAGAAGGTCAACGCCTTCACACATAATCTGACCTCTTGTTTTGCCTGCTCTGGGTCTTTCGCACTGTGTGAAAAGGAAGTCAAGCTTAACCATATCGTAGCCCCACTCATTGAGAATGGTGTGGAAGAAGCTCTTGATATATTCTCTTGCTTCGGGATGATAGATATCGAGAGTATAAGCGCCGCCCCAGCCAACGTGGCCGAAAAGCTTTTTGCCGTTTTCTTCATCAACAATCATCCAGTCGGGATGCTCTTTGAGCACCTTGGAGCTCATCTGTGCACAGAAGGGTGCGAGCCAGATGCCTGCAAGATAGCCTTTTTCGTGAATCTTATCGGCAACGTACTTCATACCGTGGGGGAACTTTTTCTTGTCGGTGCTCAGCCAGTCGCCCGTTGCGGTCTGATAACCGTCGTCAATCTGGAAAATATCAACGCACTCCTTGGCTCTGTCCATACCCTCAAGGTCACGAAGGCAGATATCCTCTGTAATCTTTGAAAAATAGTTGTACCATGAGGTGTAGCCTGCAAGGTGCTTGATTTTGGGTTTCTTGCAACCCATAAAGTCAAAGAAATATTCATCAAAAGCGGCATCGTATTCTTTTTCGATAACGGCGATGTTGAAAACCTCATACTTTTCGCCCGCACGAAGCATAAGACCTTCGATATCCTTTTTGATAACGAACTTACCGCCCTGCATATCAACCTTGAAAACGGTGAAGCCCTGACGCTCTGTCTTTGAGCCGTAAAGAGTTATGTTGCGGCTGTTCTTTTTTCTGAAATATGTGTATGTGTAGGAATGGAAGCAGCCTGTTTTGCCGTATTCTTCAAAATCATAGTCACTCATAATGCCGCAACAACGTGCAGCAAAACCGCCGATTTTTTTGCCCAGAGGCATAATATCCTTTAAAAGACCGTACTTATTGAATTCACGGGACGTTGACCATGACTGATATCCGTTAACATAAAAAAGATCGTCTGCAGCAAAAGCCTTGTCGGTTTCAAGCTCAAGAGCCTGCATTCTGAGGTCTTTTTTTGCGGTAAGATATCCTGTGATAAGACCGTTTTCTTCTTTCAGTTCAAAAAGAAAATCTGCATTATCCATTTCATTGTAGGTAACAACAGCCGTGCCTTTTTTTACTTTTGCAGTGAATTTATACATTTTTCTGCCCCTTTCGATGCACATTATTACATTTTATATTATATATGGTAAACGATTTTTCGTCAATAGAAAAACGGAGAACAAATTGCAATTGTTCTCCGCTGTGTTTTACTTTTTCAGTTTTTTGGGTGTTATACGCAGCCACTCGTCAAGCTTGGCTGTTGAGCGCTCAAAGATTTCAGCAAGCACAATTGTGATAGCAAAGCAAACCGCCGTAAACACAATGGGACTGTCGTTATATCCGAGATAACGCAAAACCATCATCGGTATTCGCTGAAGAATGTATATGCCGAAAACTCTTGAACCGAACCAACGCAGAACCGCATTGTTGACGCTTACCCTCATCGAAAGGATTACTATGCCGATTGCAAAAACAAAAGACATCGGAATGAACACTGCTCTTGAGCCTTTGAAAAAGCCGAGTAACGCTTTCAGACACGAAAAACAAATTGCGCTTGCGGCAACAGCGGCAAACCATCTGTCAAAACTGCCCAGAAGCTTTTTATCTATATAAGGCTTGGCAACGTAATACCACATTCCCAGCGGATAACACATAACCGTATCATACCACCAATAATGCTTATCAAAAAAGTGCCACAGCACAACCGTTGCAACAACGCTCAGAACGGTTGTGGCAACAATGCCCGCAATAATGTGCTTTTTGCCGCCCGTTACTGCAAAGGCAACAAATGTGAGAACATAGAGAACTATTATTACAAAAATGAACCAGTTGCTGTTGCCGACGGTTTTGAGACCCGCCAGCGACCAGAGGAAATGCTTGATTTCATACCTGACTCCTATTGCACGGGAAACAAAGAAGAAAATCGTAACGGCAATTGCAAAATCGAGCCAAACTTTGAGAATTCTTCTTTTCGGTATGGTTTTAACGTATCCGTCTTTTTTGGCAACCGAAACAGCAATTCCGTAGCCCGAATAAAACAAAAACATTACAACCATAAGCTGTCCCAAAAACACCAGTATGCTGTAAAACATTGCGTTCATACCCGTTTGCGGAACAACTATATACTGTCTGACGTGCGAAAAGAAAACGATAACAACAAATATGCCCTTGATGGCTCCTGTTTTTGAGGGTGACATATAGTCCTCAAAACCGTCTTTGAGCTTAAAGCTTATGCCTGCAACGCAGATAAGTTGCAGAGCCAACACAAACACACTCACACTTAATCTCCTTACATTACATTATAAATATATACTGTTATATCTGGGAGAAATATCAAACGTTCCGTCGGCGTGAATTTTTGTTACGGTTACGCCCTGATTCCATTCTTCTTCGGGGAAGCCCATATTTGTGCCGAGATTATAAAGATTATAGCTGTGAGGAAGGCTGTAAGCAAGGTGAACCCCCTTGTAAATACCGCACCAGTCGTTGATATGGTCGTGACCGCAGAAAACCGCCGTAAGACCTTTTTCAAGACCCGCTTCAAACATTCCGCTGTTATACTTTGCGCAGCCGACGCTTTCATACTGCTTGCCGTAAAGAATATCAACCTTGCCCGTCTGCTTGTATTCTTCGTTGCCGCCGCTGCCTTCAAAAGCTTCGGCAAATTCCATCAGAGGAATGTGGAAATACATCATCGAACCGAACTTGCCGTATTTCTTTTCAAGCTCGTCAACGCTTTTTTTATAAAATTCAATCTGACCCTTTTTAAGATAGTCATAGCCGTCGAAATCGGCAGGCAAGCCGTGTTCAACGTTGTGTTCGGGAAGAGTATCTCTGCCCGAGTCAAAGAAAAACAGGCTCTGTCTGATTTTGTTTTCTTTGCCCATAATGTTGATTATGTAGTTGCCGTAACCGAAAAGCTCTTCGGGTCCGTGAACGGCAAGACAATGCTCATAATCCGCAAAACTCTTCATAAGAAGATATTTATAGAAGCCTTTTTCTTCCCTTACCTCGTGATTGCCGAAAACAGCTGCCCAATAGATGCCGATTTCCTCCATCATCTTTGCAAACTGAATTGCGTCAATCTGCTGATACTTTGAGAGAATAACGTCACCCGTCAGAACAACAAGGTCGGGCTTGACGTCTCTTATCTGCTTAAAGAACATCTCGGTTGTTTTTTGATTCTTTTCGTGGTCGGTATCATAATGAAAATCCGTTGAAGAAAGGATAACAAAATCATCATCGCTGATTGTTCCGTCAGGGTTGAATTTTGCGATGTTTGCGGTGTAATCGGTTCTGCCGATAACCTTTACGTCTGTTCCTATTTTATGAACACCCGATCTTTTTGAAAAAAGCGATTTCGGCAACTTTCCGCCACTTAACTTATAAACGCAATTTGCACCTGCAAGATGAATTTTGACAAGGCTCTGTCTTACAAAAGCCCAACCGTTATAAAACATAAAAATCGTCTCCTTAGATTTGCTAAAATAATTATATTGTCAGATTAAAGAAAAGTCAACATTGCAGAGGCAGTCTGAAACTGATTTTGAATAAAACTTTTTCCCGAATATAATAAAATTATGAAAAACAACAGCGAATTGCACAAAATTTTATCGACCGAAAATCTATCTGTTGTGGTATAAGTGTTTGACAAACAGCATATATTGTGGTATAATGCAATAAAGACGAAAAATCTCAAATTTTATCGAACATTTGTCTTGACAAACGAATGTTCACCCGCTATAATAAACTCATCAGAACAAATGTTTATTCGCCTAAGGAGGAATCACAATGGCATTCACAAATATTCTTTTATCATTCCTTGAATTTTCAGCTATCATTCTTCTTGTTGTAGGTTTTATCAACGAGAAAAAAATTGCTGCTTTTGAAGCAAAGCTTTTCAGAGCAATCAAAATTCACCTTCGCAACCGTCGCCGCCGCAAACAGAGAGAGCTTGCAATGGCACAGGCAAAAATTCAGATGCGTGCGCCTGCCGATGTTTATGAAGAGGCTCCCGTTATCTCAATCGCAGACGGCAAAATAATCAATTTTAACGTTGCATGATTTTTTCATTTCGATAAACACTCCGCTTCGGCTTGGTAAGACCTGCTCTTGCCAAGCCGTTTTTCTTTTGTGAAAAATAATCTGCCCTTGATTTTTATGTACCTGTATGATAAAATTACGTGTATGAGTATTATAAAAGGAATAAAAAAGCTTTTTGCTTTGTTTGCAGCTGCGACGCTTCTTTTTTGCGGCACCGGCTGTAACAAAATCAAAAACAGTATAATTGACAAGTTTTCAGATTCACCGAAAGAAACCGTAAGGCTTACTTTCCCCGAAGGCTCAACCGTTACGGAAATTGCAAAAATCCTTGAAGACGGCGGAGTCTGCACGGCAGAGGATTTTATGGAAATGGCAGACGATGCCAATCTGCTTGCCGAATTCGGCTTTGAAGTAAAAAATCTGCAAAAACGAACCTTTGCTCTGGAGGGCTATCTTTTTCCCGATACGTATGACTTTTACGTCGGCGAAGGGTCAAGCCTGGCAATAGGCAGATTTCTGACCAATTCTCAGGAAAAATACGGCGCTCTGCTTGATAGCTGCGCCGTAACGGGTTATACTCTTGATGAGATTCTTATTATAGCATCCATAATCCAAGAGGAAGTCGGCTACCCTGCCGAAATGAGCAAGGTTTCATCGGTGCTCCATAACAGGCTTGACAGTCCTCAATTCCCGAGGCTGCAGTGTGATGCAACAGGAAATTACCTTGAGAATCACGTTGCCGGTTACGTAACCGACGAAGAGTATGAGACTTTTGTTGAGATTTACGATACCTACGTGTGCAAAGGTCTGCCTGCAGGCCCCATAACAAACCCGGGACTTGATGCCGTGAACGCAGCGCTCAACCCCGCGGATACGCCCTATTACTTTTTTATCAGCGATTCTCAAAACAACTATCATTATGCAGAAACCTATTCGGAACATCTTGAGCTTTGCTCCGAAGCAGGACTTATCTGACAGAAAGGATAATAAATATGAAAAAAATAATTTCTCTTATTCTTGCAATTCTTTGCATTTGCGCTGTTTTCTGCTCCTGCAGCAAAAACAAAGCTGAAGAAACCTCAACCACCACCGCATCCGCCGCCGAAAATAATAACGAAAATGCCGTTTATACTTCAGGCGATTACAACTACGTAAAGCTCGACGACGGTACGGCTAAGATTGTCAAGTATAACAAATCCGGCGAATCGGATCTGGACATTCCCAACAGTCTTGACGGACTTAAGGTTACTGTTATCGGCGAGCATGCATTCACCGAAGAACAGAATATAACCAAAGTCAGACTTCCCCGATATCTCACAAAAATAGAATCATACGCTTTTAATAAAAGCACCGTCGGTTACGTTTGGTTCCATCAGATAAACGATGACACCGCAACCATCATCGAGCCCTACGCTTTTTCGGAATGCGGAAATCTCAAGCAGGTTATTCTGAGTAAATCCGTTAAGAGGATTGAAGCTCAGGCATTTCATCTCTGCAGCGTTCCCAGATACATCAAGTTCTACGTTGACCCCGAATTTATTGGGGCAGACGCTTTCAACTTCGGCAGAAGCACAGACAAACTTGAGTTCTGGCACGTTGGCGATATAAGCAACTATAATAACCTCAGTTCCTATGCCGAACCTCGCAACATTCCCCTTGTGCTTGACAAAAACACAGCAGAATAATAAATCAAAGCTCCGTCTCATATGCTGAATATGAGGTGGAGCTTATGTTTTATCAACTTAATTCGATTATCAGCTCCGTTATCTGGGGACCTCCGATGCTTGCGGTCTTTCTCGGAACGGGGCTTTATCTTTCGGCGAAAACGGGCTTTTTTCAGATTATCGGTGTTAAACAGTGGACAAAGCTTACGGTTATTGACGCATATAAAAAAAGAAAAGAACCGCCCAAAACCGACGGCTCTGTTTCGCAATTTGCCGCACTGACTTCCGCCCTTGCCGCCTGTCTTGGCACAGGTAACATTGCAGGCGTTGCAACAGCTTTGTGCGCAGGCGGACCGGGTGCGGTTTTCTGGATGTGGATTTCCGCAATTCTCGGTATGATGACCTGCTGCTGCGAAAATATTCTTGGCATTAAATACAGAGTTCGCAATTCGCTCGGTCAGTGGGTCGGCGGTCCGATGCTTTATATTGAACGGGGATTAAAAAAGCCGAAGCTTGCAAAGATTTATGCATTTTTGCTTATCGGCGCATCGCTCGGAATGGGTAATATGACACAGGCAAACTCCGTTGCGGCAGGACTTGCGGAATTCGGTGTCACTCCCCTGCTGACCGCCGTTATTATCACGCCGCTCGTGTTCATTTGCATTTCGGGCGGCTTAAAAAGAATTTCTTCGGTTGCCGAAAAGCTTATCCCTTTTCTTTCTGCCGTTTTCCTGTGCGCCTGTGCTTACGTGATTTTCAAAAACGTCGGTGCAATTATCCCCTGTTTCAAGCTGATTGTAAAGGAAGCTTTTACAGTTAAAGCGGTTTCGGGATTCGGGTTTGCAAAGGCGGCACGCTACGGAATCTCACGGGGCGTTTTTTCAAACGAAGCAGGACTTGGCAGCAACACGGTTATCCATGCAAGCGCCGACTGCGAAAAGCCTGCCGTTCAAGGTATGTGGGGCATTTTTGAGGTTATGTTTGATACGCTTTTTATGTGCACCGTAACCGCAATAACCGTTCTTGCAAGCGGAATATGGTCGCCCGGCTCAAAGCTTGACGGAATTGCTCTTTGCTCCGCCGCATTTGAAAGCGTTATGGGCAACGCAGGCGGAATTATTCTTGGCGTATGCATCTGCCTTTTTGCCTTTGCAACGCTGATTGCCTGGTCATTCTACGGCAAAAGCGGCTCCGCCTATCTTTTCGGCGACGGTGCAGGCAAATACTATAATATAGTTTATGCTGTTGCCGTTTTTGCAGGCTGCGTGATGAAGCTTGATTTTGTCTGGAGTATTTCCGATATTTTCAACGGTCTGCTTGCCATACCTAATATATATGCAATTCTCAAACTGTCAAAAGAAGCCGTTGAGCTTCTCAACAAAGAAAAAAGCCCCCGTTTAAAACGGAGGCCTTGAGAAAAATCTTATTTGAAATATTCAACCGCAGATTCAAAGAGCTTAAGGTCGAATTCACCGGGAACGTTCTTATAAAGACCGCTTGCGGTTCTTTCGGAGTGACCCATCTTACCGAGAACTCTGCCGTCGGGCGAAACAATACCTTCGATAGCAAAATCGGAATTGTTGGGGTTGAAAGCAACGTCATTTGTTGCGTTGCCGTCAAAGTCAACATACTGAGTGATAATCTGACCGTTCGCGGCAAGCTTTCTGATAAGAGCTTCGTCGGCAATGAAGCGGCCTTCACCGTGTGAAATGGGCACTGTATAAACCTCGCCCTGCTTTGCCTTTGAAAGCCAGGGAGAATTGTTTGAAACAAGCTTTGTTCTTACAAGCTTGGACTGGTGGCGGCTGATGGTGTTATAAGTAAGAGTGGGGCAGGTTTCATCTGTATCAATAATCTTGCCGTAAGGAACAAGACCGAGCTTGATGAGAGCCTGGAAACCGTTACAGATACCGAGCATAAGACCGTCACGCTTTTCAAGCAGGTCTGTTACCGCATCCTTGACCTCTGCATTTCTGAAGAAAGCAGTGATGAACTTACCTGAACCGTCGGGTTCATCGCCGCCCGAGAAGCCGCCGGGAACAAAGATAATCTGGCTTTCAGCAATCTTTGCGGCAAAATCTTCAACCGACTTTGCAATACCTGCGGCGGTAAGATTGTTGATAACAAAAATCTCTGCCTGTGCGCCTGCTCTTTCGGCATACTTTGCGGAATCGTATTCGCAGTTCGTGCCGGGGAATACGGGAATAAGAACCTTGGGTTTAGCGGTTCTGATTGCGGGCTTTGCAAACTCTGTTGCCTTGAAGTCGAATGTTTCAATCTTCTTTTCGGGCATCTTGATGTTGCAGGAATAGATTTCTTCAAGCTTATCTTCATAAACGCCGAAGAGCTGTGAGCAATCAAGCTTTTCGCCTGCATAAGCGATTGACTTTTCTTCCGTTGTGTAGCCGAGAAGAACACCGCAATCGGTATCGTCAGTCAGCTCAACGATGAATGAACCGTAGGAATATCCGAAAATGTCGGCAAGTGAAAGAGCCTTGTCAAACTCAAAGCCTACGCCGTTACCCATAGCCATCTTGAGAACAGCTTCTGCTGCGCCGCCCATGCAGGGTGTATAAACAGCGGCAGCCTTGCCTGCCTCAACAAGAGCGTGAACTTCGTCATAAACCTTGAGGAGCGATGCGGTTTCGGGAAGCTTGTCGGCAGTGTATTCAGGCTTGATGATAACAACCTTGCTGCCTGCCTTTTTGAATTCGGGAGAAACGATATTCTTAAGCTTCTCTGTTGTTACTGCAAAGGAAACAAGTGTGGGAGGAACGTCGATATCTTCAAACGTACCGCTCATTGAGTCCTTACCGCCGATAGCGGCAATCTTGAGGTCTGTCTGTGCCTTGAATGCGCCGAGAAGAGCGGCAAGAGGCTTGCCCCATCTTGCGGGGTCTTTCTTGGGTTTCTCGAAGTATTCCTGGAAAGTGAGATAAACGTCCTCAAACTTTGCGCCTGCGGCAATAAGCTTTGAAACGGATTCAACAACTGCAAGATATGCGCCGTGATAGGGGCTCTTTTCGGTAATGAAGGGGTTATAGCCCCATGACATTACGGAGCAGGTATCGGTTTCTTTCTTTTCAACCGCAACCTTGTGAACCATTGCCTGAATGGGAGTAAGCTGATGCTTGCCGCCGAAGGGCATAAGAACAGTGTTTGCACCGATGGTTGAGTCGAAACGCTCTGAAAGACCTCTCTTTGAGCATATGTTGAGGTCGGAAGCCATTTCGGTATACATATCGGCAAATGAAGTACCTATTTCTTTTGAATAATCCTCAAGCTTTGCAGGAGCAACGTCGATATGCTTCTCTGCACCGTTTGAGTTGAGGAACTCGCGGCTGATATTAACAATAGCCTTGCCGTTCCAGTACATTACAAGGTAGGGCTTTTCCTTAACCTCAGCAACAACGGTTGCTTCAAGGTTTTCGCTCTCTGCGAGTTCGCAGAATCTTGCAACATCCTTTGCTTCAACAACAACAGCCATTCTTTCCTGGCTTTCTGAAATAGCAAGCTCTGTGCCGTCAAGGCCCTCATACTTTTTGGGAACTGCGTTGAGGTTGATTTCAAGACCGTCTGCAAGCTCACCGATGGCAACGGAAACGCCGCCTGCGCCAAAGTCGTTGCAGCGCTTGATAAGTCTTGATGCTTCTTTATTTCTGAACAGACGCTGAAGCTTTCTTTCTTCGGGAGCGTTACCCTTCTGAACTTCTGCGCCGCAGCTTTCAAGTGAATTGATGTTATGGCTCTTTGATGAACCTGTTGCACCGCCGCAACCGTCGCGGCCTGTTCTGCCGCCGAGAAGGATAACTCTGTCGCCGTCAACAGGACATTCACGGCGAACGTTTTCTTCGGGAGCAGCAGCAATAACTGCGCCGATTTCCATTCTCTTTGCAACGTAACCGGGATGATAAAGCTCATCAACAATACCTGTTGCAAGACCGATCTGGTTACCGTATGAGCTGTAGCCTGCGGCAGCAGTTGTGACGATTTTTCTCTGGGGAAGCTTGCCCTCGATTGTTTCGCTTACGGGCACTGTGGGATCACCTGCGCCTGTAACACGCATTGCGGCATAAACGTAGCTTCTGCCTGAAAGCGGGTCTCTGATAGCGCCGCCGATGCAGGTTGCCGCACCGCCGAAGGGCTCAATTTCTGTGGGATGGTTGTGTGTTTCGTTCTTGAAGAGAAGAAGCCATTTTTCCGGCTTGCCGTCAATCTCAACGTCAATCTTAACTGTGCAGGCGTTGATTTCTTCGCTCTCGTCAAGCTTTGCAAGCAGACCCTTGCTCTTGAGGTAACGACCTGCGATTGTGCCGATATCCATAAGGTTAACGGGCTTTGTTCTGCCGATTTCTTTTCTGACTGCAATATAATCGTCATAAGCCTTCTGCAGAAGCTCGTCCTCAAACTTAACGGAATCAATGTTTGTGAGGAAAGTTGTATGGCGGCAGTGGTCTGACCAGTATGTATCAATCATTCTGATTTCAGTGATTGTGGGGTCTCTCTGCTCACTGATAAAATAATTCTGGCAGAACTTGATGTCGTCAAGGTCCATTGCAAGACCGTATTCATCAACAAAAGCTGCAAGACCTGCTTCGTCAAGCTTGATGAAGCCGTCAAGTGTCTTTACGCTTTCGGGAATATCGTATTCGGTAACAAGTGTTTCGGGCTTTTCAAGAGAAGCTTCTCTTGCTTCAACAGGGTTGATAACGTACTTTTTGATCTGCTCAAGCTGCGCGTCGTCAATGTTGCCGTAAAGGCAATAAACCTTTGCACTCTTAACAAGAGGTCTTTCTGCCTTTGAAATCATCTGAATGCACTCTGCGCAGGAATTTGCTCTCTGGTCAAACTGACCGGGAAGAAATTCCGTTGCAAAAAGTCTGTCGCACTCAAGGTTGGGTTCTTCTGAAATAATATCGAGCTGAGGCTCGGAAAGAACGGTTGTTTTTGCATAATCAAAAAGCTCTTTTTCAAGACCTTCAAGGTCATAGCGGTTGAGAATTCTTACGTTCTCAAGGCTTGTGATGCCAAGAAGAGAAACAAGCTCGTTTTTGAGCGACTGAGCTTCGTTTGCAAGTCCGTTTTTCTTTTCAACATAGGCTCTGTAAACCATAAAAATCAGACCTCCATTGCTTTCTTGCCGATATCCTTGCGATAAAAGGCATTTTCAAAATTAACTGTTTTAACTGTTTCGTAGGCTTTTTCAATTGCTTCGCCGAGAGTTACAGCTGTTTCGGTTACGCCCAGAACTCTGCCGCCGCCCGTGAGAAGCTTGCCGTCGGCAAGCTTTGCGCCTGCAATGTAAATGTTTTTATCGGCAGGCATAGTGATTTCAAAGCCTGTCTGATATTTCTGCGGATAACCCTCTGAAGCCATAACAACACAACAAGCGCTCTTGTTGCTGAACTTAACCTCGGCATCTGCAAGAGTGCCTGCGGCAACGTGCTGCATAATCTCGAAGAGGTCACTTTCAAGCAAAGGAAGAACGACCTGTGTTTCCGGGTCGCCGAAACGGCAGTTATATTCAATAACCTTGGGGCCGTTCTTTGTAATCATAAGACCGAAATAAAGACAACCCTTAAAGGTTCTGCCCTCAGCGTTCATCGCGTTGATTGTGGGCAGGAAGATTTCTTCCATACATCTTTCGGCAACGTCTGCGGTGTAATAGGGGTTGGGAGCAATTGTGCCCATACCGCCCGTGTTGAGACCCTTATCGCCGTCAAGCGCGCGCTTGTGGTCCATTGAAGAAATCATCGGCACAACAGTTTTTCCGTCTGTGAACGAAAGAACGGAAACCTCGGGACCTTCAAGGAATTCTTCAACAACAATCTGGTTGCCGCTGTCGCCGAACTGCTTGTCCTCCATAATGCTCTTAACAGCATCTGCAGCTTCTTCACGGGTCATTGCAATGATAACGCCCTTGCCGAGTGCAAGACCGTCAGCCTTGATAACCGTGGGAATGGGAGCTGTTTCGATGTAAGCAAGAGCCTTTTCGGCATCGTCAAAAACTTCATAAGTTGCAGTGGGGATGCCGTATTTCTTCATAAGGTTCTTTGAAAAGACCTTGCTGCCTTCGATAATTGCAGCTTTCTTTTCGGGACCGAAGCAGGGAATGCCGAGCTTCTCAAGCTCATCAACCGCACCGAGAACAAGCGGATCATCGGGCGCAACAACAGCAAAGCCGATATCGTTATTTTTTGCAAAATCAACGATGCCGTCAATATCCTTTGCGCCGATTGCAACGCACTCTGCATCAGCGGCAATGCCGCCGTTGCCGGGGAGCGCATAGATTTTTTCTATTTCTTTGTTTTCTTTAAGCTTTTTAATGATGGCGTGCTCGCGTCCGCCGCCGCCAACAACAAGAACTTTCATATCTCTCAACCCTCCGTAATATCTTTGCAGACCTTTTCAACCGAAAGAGGAAGAATTATCCATTCAGCCTGCTCCATAACTCTTTTCTGAAGAGTTTCGGGCGTATCGTCGGGCTGAATTTCAACCGCTTTCTGCATTATAATCTGTCCGCCGTCGGGAATTTCGTTAACAAAATGTACGGTTGCTCCCGTTACCTTAACGCCGTAGTCAAGCGCCGCCTGATGAACACGCAAGCCGTAAAAGCCTTCGCCGCAGAATGAGGGAATAAGAGAAGGATGAACGTTGAGAATTCTCTTTTCAAAACGGGAAGTGAATCTTTCGCTCAGAATGCTCATAAAGCCTGCAAGCACGATTACATCAATGCCGTTTTCTTCAAGAAGCTCAATAAGCTTTCCTTCAAAATCGGGAGTCTCTTTTTTGATAACCGTTTCGGTCTTTATGCCTGCATTTGCCGCTCTTTCAAGCGCATAAGCACCCGCTTTGTTTGAAATAACAAGCACAATTTCTCCGTTTTCGATTATACCGCTTTTCTGAGCATCAATAAGCGCCTGCAGATTTGTTCCGCCGCCCGAAACAAGAACGGCTATTTTTGCTTTGTTTTTCACTGTTGACACCTCAGCAGATAACAACTTTTTCGTCAGACTCGATGATTTCGCCCATTACGTAGGCATCTTCACCGTTAGCCTTGAGCACTTCAAGTGTCTTTTCTGCATCTTCAGCAGCAACAACAATGCTCATGCCAACGCCCATATTAAAGGTGTTGAACATATCTCTTTCGGGGATGTTACCTGTTTTTGCTATAAGGTCAAAGATAGGAAGAATGCGCAGAGCAGACTTGTCAATCTTTGCGCCGAAACCGTCGGGAAGGCTTCTCGGAATATTTTCATAGAAACCGCCGCCCGTGATGTGAGAAACAGCCTTAACCGTTACTTCTTCAAAAAGAGCAGTCATAGGCTTAACGTAAATCTTTGTGGGAGTGAGCAGAGTTTCGCCAACGGATTTGCCGTCAAGCTCTGCAACGGGAGTTTTGATATCAGCGTTTTCAACGTCGAACACCTTGCGGACAAGTGAGAAACCGTTTGAATGAACGCCGCTTGAGGGAAGAGCGATAACAACATCGCCTGCCTTGATTTTGGTGTTATCAAGAACCTTATCCTTATCAACAACACCTACGCAGAAACCTGCAAGGTCATATTCGTCAACAGGATAGAAACCGGGCATTTCGGCTGTTTCGCCGCCGATGAGAGCCGCATTTGACTGAACGCAGCCTTCAGCAATACCCGAAACGATTTCAGCGATTCTTTCGGGAACGTTTTTACCGCAAGCAATATAGTCAAGGAAAAGCAGGGGCTTTGCACCGCAGCAGATAATATCATTTGCGCACATAGCAACACAGTCAATGCCGACTGTATCGTGCTTATCCATAATAAAAGCAAGCTTTAACTTTGTGCCTACGCCGTCTGTGCCGCTTACGAGTACGGGCTTTGAAATACCTGTAAGGTCAAGTTCAAAAAGACCGCCGAAGCCGCCGATATCGGACATAGCACCTGCTGTGAGAGTTCTCTTGATGTGAGTTTTCATAAGTTCAACTGCTTTGTAGCCGGCTGTAATATCAACGCCTGCTGCTGCGTAGCTTTCGCTGAAGCTTTTTTCCATGATTTATTCCTCCTGTGATGATTCACATTATTTATTAATTTATTCTTTGCCTGTCCAGCAATAAGTGCATACACAATCTTCGGGCAAGCCGATTGCCTCAATGAGGCCGCCGATGCTCTGATAGCCGAGAGAAGCAAACTTGAATTTTTCGCAGATTGTTGCAAGCAGCTTCTTACCTCTTTCGGTTGAAGCATCTGCATATTCATCAATATGCTTGTCACCCTCCGGACCTTCAAGCTCGTGAATGATTCTTCTTGCTATAAGGTCATCATCAGACGTATTTCTTGAGAAATTGAGATATTTACAGCCATACATTATCGGCGGGCAGGCAGAACGCATATGAACAGCCTTTGCGCCGTTGCTGTAAAGGAAATCAACCGTTCCCTGAAGC
Organism: Clostridia bacterium; assembly: GCA_017938985.1. Lineage (GTDB taxonomy): Bacteria > Bacillota > Clostridia > Oscillospirales > Acutalibacteraceae > CAG-177. Next base: position 17,135 of record JAGBAK010000066.1, on the reverse strand, counting down.
TGTGTACCTCTTACAATGCTGTCATCAACCAACAGCATACTCTTGCCTTGAATGTTATCGTGAACGGGAACAAGCTTCATCTTTGCAACCTTGTTGCGTTCAAGCTGATTTGTGGGCATAAAGCTTCTGGGCCAGGTCGGAGTATATTTAACAAACGGTCTTGCATAATTTATACGGCTGCCGTTTGAATAGCCGAGAGCGTGAGCAACACCCGAATCGGGTACGCCGCTGACAAGGTCAATGCCTTCAGGGCGCGTTGCAGCTTCATCCCTTGCCATGATTTCGCCGTTTCGGTTACGCATTACCTCAACGTTGACACCTTCATAGGTTGAATTGGGGTAGCCGTAATATGTCCAGAGAAAAGCGCATATGCGCATTTTTTTGTGGGGTCTGGAAAGCGTTTCAATTCCCTCGGGAGTAAGCCTTACAATTTCACCGGGGCCAAGTTCCTTTGTGAACTCATAGCCGAGCTTTTCAAAAGCGAACGATTCAAACGATACGCTGTGGCCGTTTTCGTCTTTGCCGATAATCACGGGCAAACGTCCGAATTTATCTCTTGCGGCAAGCAACGAACCGTCCTCTTTGAGAATAAGAACGGAAAGCGAGCCTTCGACCTTATCCTGAGCAAATTTGATGCCCTCAACAAAATCACTCTTCTGGTTGATAAGAGCAGCCACAAGCTCGGTTGCGTTGATTTTGCCCGAGGTCATTGCGTTGAAATGTCCGCCACTGAATGAAAGAAACTGCTGAACAAGCTCATCAGCATTGTTGATGCAGCTGATGGTTGAAATTGCATACACACCGAGACTTGAACGAATAATGAGCGGCTGAGGGTCGCTGTCGCTGATACAGCCGATGCAGGCGTTGCCGTGCATTTCATCAACTATGCCCGCAAACTTTGTGCGGAACGGTGCATTTTCAATGTTATGTATATCACGCTGAAAACCTTTTTCTTCGCTGACTGCAGCCATACCGCCTCTGCGTGTGCCGAGATGTGAATGGTAGTCAACGCCGAAAAATACGTCCAGAACAACGTCACGCTTTGACGTTGCGCCGAAAAATCCTCCCATAGGGTACCTCCCGAAAATTAGTTATTGAACTGTTCTTCTATTTTCTTGTTTGCGGCAAGAACTTTTTCGGTTGCAGCTGCTCTTGCATCGGCAAGCTTCTTTGCAAGCTCTGCATCAGAAACTGCAAGGATTTGTATAGCTAAAAGTGCGGCGTTAACTGCTCCGTCAATTGCAACCGTTGCAACGGGAATGCCCGCAGGCATCTGAACGGTTGAAAGAAGAGCGTCAAGGCCGTCAAGAGTTGATGCTTTGACAGGGATGCCGATAACGGGCAGAGTTGTGTTTGCGGCAACCGCACCTGCAAGGTGAGCAGCTTTGCCTGCAGCGGCAATAATTGCGCCGAAGCCGTTATCGATAGCGGACTGAGAAAAAGCCTTTGACTGCTCGGGCGTTCTGTGAGCCGAATAAACGTGAACTTCATAAGGCACGCCGTATTCTCTGAGCGTTGCAATAGCTTTTTCAACAACAGGCAGGTCGCTGTCACTGCCCATGATGATTCCAACTTTTTTCATGGAAAACCATCCTCCTTGATTATTATAAGAGTTGCAATAAATTTACTAAATAAATCAACATTGAATATTATACAATATATATTGATTTTATTGCAATACTTTTCGCTATAAAATTTAGCAGGATTTTGTCAATCTATTTTGTTACTTACACCCAAACATATATCACTTTCCCCTTCTCTATTGACAACTCAGCGACAATCATGTTAAAATGATAAAAATTTGTGGTGCTCTTGATTCGGATACGTATGTGTATCCGTTTTTTTTACGTCGGAAACGGAGGAAACGTTTTGTCTTCAGCTGAATTGTTTATAATCGCCGTCGGACTCTCGATGGATGCTTTTGCCGTTGCAGTCTGCAAGGGTCTTGCGGTCAAAAAAGCAGGTATAAAGGAAATGGCAACCGCAGGCTTATGGTTCGGCGGTTTTCAGGGTCTTATGCCGCTTATCGGTTACTTTCTGGGCACTGCTTTTTCAACCTACATAACAAAAATTGACCACTGGGTTGCATTTGTTCTTCTGGGAATAATCGGCATCAATATGATTAAGGAATCGTTTGAAAAAGATGAAGAAGAAAAATCCTGCGGCTCAATGGCTTTCAAAGAGATGCTGACAATGGCAATCGCCACGAGCATCGACGCTCTTGCCGTGGGCATAACCTTTGCCCTGCTGCCTGAAGTAAATATCGGCGCCGCCGTCGGCTTTATCGGCGCAATTACGTTTATTCTTTCGGCTGTCGGCATAAAAATCGGCAACATTTTCGGTATAAAATTCAAGTCAAAAGCCGAGCTTGCAGGCGGAATCATACTTATTCTTATGGGTCTTAAAATCCTGCTTGAACACCTCGGCATCATCAATTTCTGATTGATTTTACGCAGTTATTATGCTATAATGGACTTATAAATTATGTAAGGCGGTGAAGCTATGCCCCGAAGAGATTCCCGAAACACAAGAATGAAAATCATCAACGCCGCTTGGGAGTTATTCTACGAAAACGGCTATGAAAGCACAACAATCGAAGAAATCGTCGAGCGTTCCGAAACGTCAAAAGGCACGTTCTACCATCATTTCAATGGCAAAGATGCACTGCTTTCAACCCTTTCATATCTTTTTGACGATAAATATGAATCACTTGAAAATGAGATCGATCTGAACGGCGATGCCTATCAGACCCTTCTGATGCTCAACCGTGAGCTGTTTTTTATGATTGAAAACAGAATTTCACTTGACCTGCTTGCAAGAATGTATTCAACTCAGCTTGTAACAACGGGCGACAAGCACCTGCTTGACAACAACAGAACGTATTTCAAACTCCTGCGCAAGGTTATTATTCATGGTCAGCAAAACGGTCAGCTTCGCTCTGACGTTTCAACCAACGAAATCCTCAAGGCATATGCGCTGTTTGAAAGAGCGCTTCTTTATGATTGGTGCATCTGCAACGGTAACTATTCGCTGTGCAATTATTCGCAGTTTCTTCTGCCGATGTTTCTCAACGGATTCAAAACAGAAAAATAGTTCAGAGTCTTTTTTGTATGAAATTTTAAGTGCAATGTTCGGTATTGTAAAAACGCCTTGATTATCAAGGCGTTTTTTGATTTTATCCTTAATTAGTCTTAACTTGATTCTATAACCCAGTCGGTATTGCATATATTTTTATTATTTGTTATTATATCCCTACTTTTGAAATATTTTAGGAGGAAATAATATGACTACACAACTTGCGGCATTTATATGCTATTTCGTTGTAGTTCTCGGCATCGGTCTCTTCTTCTTTTTCAAATCGAAGGGTTCCGGCGAAAAGGACTACTTCCTCGGCGGACGCGCAATGGGTCCATGGGTCACCGCACTGAGTGCTCAGGCATCGGATATGAGCGGTTGGCTCCTTATGGGTTTCCCCGGCAGCATCCTTGCTTTCGGTATGGGTCAGGTCTGGATCGGCATCGGTCTTGCTCTCGGCACCATGGCAAACTGGATTTTTGTTGCACGCAGACTTCGCAAATTCTCCGTTGCAGCAAACGATTCAATCACTGTACCCCAGTATCTTTCAAATCGTTTTCTCACTCAGAGTCCTGCTCTGCAAATAATCTGTGCAGTGGTTTTCCTTGTTTTCTTTACGGTTTACGTTGCATCAAGCTTCGTTGCAGGTCAGACAGTTTTTGTTCAGGTTGTTCCTCAGCTTGCAGATAAGCCCGAAGTTGCTCTCCTTATTTTTGCAGCTATCATTATTGTTTATACTTTTCTCGGCGGCTTCAAGGCTGTTTGCTGGACAGACTTCTTCCAGGGTCTTATGATGCTCGTTGCTCTTCTCGCAGTTCCGATTATCCTTCTCGGTGCACAGGAGCTTGATCTCAGCATTTTCAGCACAGAAACAGCGGGTGATTTTGACCTCAATCCCTTCAAGGCAGACATCAAAGATATTCTTTCAGGTCTTGCATGGGGTCTCGGCTACTTCGGTATGCCCCACATCATCGTAAGATTTATGTCGGCAAAGAGTGCAAAAACCCTCAAAAAATCTGCAACAATCGGTATCGTTTGGGTTGTTCTTACCCTCGGCGCTGCCATTGCAATGGCAATCCTCGGTCACGCATATCCCGCAACCGCAGAGCTTGTTGCTGACGGTAATCAGAAGCTCATCTTTGTTGTTCTTGCCCAGAAGCTTTTCCCGCCCTTCATTGCAGGTCTTCTTCTTTCGGCTATCGTTGCAGCCGCAATGAGTACCGCAGACTCGCAGCTTCTCGTTGCATCATCATCCTTCACAAGCGATATCTATAAGCCTATCTTCCGCAAGAAGGCTTCTGATAAAGAAATCCTCTGGGTCGGCAGAATTATTGTTCTTATCATTGCTGTTATCGCATATTTCATCGCAAGTAGCAAGAGCGAAGGCGCACAGACCATAATGACACTCGTTGAAAGCGCATGGGGCGGCTTCGGCGCATCGTTCGGCCCCGTAATCATCCTTTCACTTTTCTGGAAGAGATTTACATACAAAGGCGCAATCGCAGGCGTTGTTTGCGGTGCTCTCACAGATATTCTCTGGCTTGTATTCCTTTCCGGCTCCTCTCCCATCATCGAAAGCTTCCCCAACCTTGTAAATGATACAGGCATCTATGAGCTTCTTCCCGGCTTCATCGTCGGTGCAGTTTCGGCAGTTGTAGTTTCACTCATCGACAAGAAGCCCTCAAAGGAAGTCGAGGCCCTCTTCGATAAGGCTGTAAGCAGCGAAATCGAATAAGTAATTTATATTGATCAAATCCCGGTGTTCAGTTGAACATCGGGATTTTTTTATAACAAAAAGCAGCCTGCCGAAGCAAGCTGCCCTCTGGAGCTGATAGTCGGACTCGAACCGACGACCTGCGCATTACGAATGCGCTGCTCTACCAACTGAGCCATATCAGCAAATATAATATTTTTAAGGTACGCAGAATATTATATGATATTAATCTGAATTTTGCAAGATGTTTTTTACTTTTTTTATTTTTATTTTTGCGCTGTCACAGTTTAGAAACAAAAGCTTTACAAATTAGATATTATAAATTATTAAACTATACTTGATTTTATTCGCATAATCCGTTATTCTATATATTGTGAGCTACGCTCAATTTAACACAAAAGCCGTGCAGACGGCTTACACGGAGGAAATTACATATGTTTAAAAAGACCCTTGCTATTCTTTCTGCTTTTGCTACTTTGTTTGCTTTTGCAGCCTGTGACAAAGTAGGCAAACTCGAAAAAGACGATAGCGGTAAAACGGATACAACCGAATCTGTCACCAAGGTTAAGCCCACTATGCCCATTGACGTAACTGCTACCCAGCTTTTTGTTGAGGACGAAAACGGCGTAACTGTTCCCGTTGTTACAAAGGTTTCCGACGACGGAAATATTTATTTTGAGTATACAGACAGCAACGGCAACAACGTAACACAAAGCAATACCGATAATTTAATCGGCGTTACGAAATATTCAAAGGACGACCTCAAAGAATTAGAAGAACAAATCAAGGATTTTGAAAAGAATCCCGACAAATACAAAGAAGATGAGGTTGATTTCGTTCTCAGTGACGGCCTTGTTCCCGAGGAAAAGTTCAAAGAAACCACGGTTGAGCTTGATGCAAACGGTAAACCCGTGCGTGATAAGGCAAAGAGTTATGAGGAAGTATTCAAAAAGAACAGCTTTACGTTTAAGGTAAATGCAGTTTCCGTTCTTGACGGTATTAAAACCGCCACACCCATGTCCTGGTGTAAGGACGGCAAAAATATGCTCATTGAGGTTGTTGCGCCTTACGACAACTCCACACCCATGAAGGGCAGCATACTTTATAAAGACGGCAAATGCTATATGATTATCCCTTCAATGAAAATGTATTACCAGGTTCCCGACGAAATGGCAGGCCAAATGTTCAACCCCGATATGTTTGACCAGATTCTTGAGGAATCGGAAGCTGACAGCAACAGCAAGTACATTAAATCTTACAATGTAAGCCTCAACGGCAAAAACTATGTTTGCGACGTATTTGAAAGTGACACGGGTGCAATAAACAAGAACTATTACGATTCAAAGGGTGCTATCGTAAGAACCGAAATCATTGACGGCGAAGATTACACCATCTGGGAAATCATTGAGCTTTCAGACAAGTGCGATTCGTCAATTATGGTTGTTCCCGATAAGTTCATCGATATGTCAGCATTTCTTGAGTGAGCAGAATAATGAACAATAAATGTGCTTTGATTACAGGCGCATCGGGCGGAATAGGCAGAGCAATCGCTCTTCGCCTTGCGGCAGACGGTTTTGATATCGCCGCCTGCTACAATTCCGACAGCGAAAGCGCCGCATCACTCGGCAATGAGCTTGAAAAGCTTGATGTAAAGTTTAAACTTTACAAAGCAGACGTTGCCGATTATAAACAGGTTGAAAACATCTTTACAGACGCCGCCGAATTTTTCGGGGGCGTTTCTGTGCTTGTCAATAACGCGGGAATTGCCCAGCAAAAGCTCTTCACAGATATAAGTGAAAGCGAATTTGACCGCATATGCGCCGTCAATTTCAAAAGCGTTTACAACTGCTGCAAATTTGCCGTTCCCTATATGGTAAACAAAAAAGAAGGCAGAATCATCAACGTTTCTTCTATGTGGGGCGTCTGCGGCGCTTCGTGCGAAACGGTTTATTCCGCAACCAAGGCTGCCATAATAGGATTCACAAAAGCGCTTGCAAAAGAGCTTGCACCAAGCAACATTCAGGTCAACTGCGTTGCGCCCGGTGCCATTGAAACAAAAATGAACGCCAACCTTTCTGCTCAGGAAAAGGCGGATTTTGCCAATGAAATTCCTATGGGAAGATTCGGCACTCCCGAAGAAATTGCCGGCGTTGTTTCTTTCCTCGCAGGTAAAGATTCCTCTTATCTGACGGCTCAGGTCATAACGGCGGACGGCGGACTAATCTGAAAAACGGCGTTGTAATCGGCAATATGCCCGAAATCAGACCTTTCTTTTTAGTCATTCTTCACTATTGATTTAAAGCCTTTATTATGTTAAAATTTAATATACTGTAAAATCTCTGTATTGGAGGAGAGCATATGGCAAAATGTCCCAAATGCGGTAGAAAACTCACATTACTTGATTGGCGTCCCAATTGCCCCGGTTGCGGCGTAAACCTTGTTTACTACGGTCTGGAAGAAAAACTTCTTGACGAGGCTGACGTTGCAGAAGCAGAGCACGCCAAGCTTCAGAAAAGAATAGACAGACTCAAAGCCTCATTCATAGGTTCAAAGCTCACAATAGTAAGAATCTTCCTTTCAATTCTTCCCATCGCTGCGCTTTTGATTCCTCTTTGTGAAATAAAATTCGCCAATATTCCCTTCAAGGGCGAAATCAGTTCTTCAGTTAACCTGATAACCCTTGTAAACGTGTTTATGGAGCTTGATTTTGACGGTTTGTTTGCAATGCTCGGCAGCAGCACAATGAGCCCTATGTTTATCGGTTATGCCGGTGCACTTGTAGGTATTACGCTTTCACTTGTGTTTGTGCTTGTCAGCCTCTTTGCTCTTATGGCTGCCTGCGGACCCAAGGGTAACGTCAGAAACATTATCCTCAACAGCATCGCAATTGTTTTCTCGGTTGCATCAATCATCTTCTTCACAAACTTCTCATCAAACGCCGCAAAGGTTTTACCCGGTATGTTTGAAAGCGGAAAAATCGGCGCAGGCATCTTTGTTTACATCGGAACTCTCGTTGCGCTCCTTGCTCTTAACATAGTAATTGCCCGCAAAGGCTCACCTGTTAAATATAAGCAGTGCTACGTTGGCGGTATTCCTGCAGAGCAATATTTTGAACTTGTTGAAAAAGGAACCTCAAAAGAGGAAATCCGCAAAATGATGAACGAAGCCCTTGATGCTATTGAAGCAGAAAAAGCTACTGAAGAAGCAAAGAAAGCTGAAGAAGAGCTGAATTCTCTTGCTGAAGAAGCTACGGTTAAAAAATAAAATCAGAAAAATAAACTTTCGGGAGGCTTTCACACGAAAGCCTCCCGATTATTGCAAAAAATTAAAAGGTTGTGTATATAATGACATTCATCAATCAGGTTATCTCAAGTGTGCTTATTCCTGTTTTTATGTGCCCGTTTCTCCCCTTTATCCACGTTGCAAAGATTTTCAATCAACCTTCAGAGCTGATTTCGCTTGAAGCCAACAATATCGGTTCTCCCGATGACCCTGTATATCTCACGGCACACAGAGGCATCACTGCCGTTGCTCCCGAAAACTCTCTGCCGGCTTATCAAAAAGCTGTTGAACTCGGCTTCTATTCGGCAGAATGTGATATCCGTCTCACCAAAGACGGTCACTGGGTTTTGCTTCACAATGACGACGTTAACGGTCGCTTTTGTCAGTTTGGTGAGGTTGAAGATATGACCCTTGAAGAAGTCAGAAAACTCAGATTCAAGAACGGTTCAAACTTCTGGGCTTATGAAAATCTCGGTATGCCCACTCTTGAGGAATATCTTGACGTTTTTGTCGGCTCAACAACAAGACCCCAGATTGAAATCAAATCTCAGAACTTCGATATGCTTCACACAATCCTTGAAGCTGTTGAAGCAAAGGGTCTCACAGAGCAGTCAATCATCATCTCGTTTGACCTCGAACAGCTCAAAGCAATCAGAGCGCTCAACAAGGATATTGAACTGTGGTATCTCATTGACGAAATTAACGAAAAGAACATTGCAGAGGCAAAGGAACTCGGCAATACCTGGCTCTCTCCCAACCTTGCCGCAAACGATAAGGCAAGCATTCAGCTTGCAGTTGATAACGAAATCGGCATTTCCTTCTGGACGGTAAACACACTCGAAGACGCAAAGATGCTCTATGATATGGGCGTACGCTATATGGAAACAGACACACTCTGCTATTAATAATCATAAGCAAAAAGCGCAGCTGTTAAACCGCTGCGCTTAATTTTTCACTGTTGGTCTTCGCTCCGTGAGGCTTTCAAGAGAGTCTGTCTCACGGAGATGAAGAAGGCGCTTTCTTCCGATGCAGAGCGTATGTGATACGCCAAATCGGAAAAAACGTCTAAAAAGAAAACGCAAAACTTTTCTGAAATCATGCGCATACAAAAACAGGCTCGCAAAAGCAATCTGCCATGCAAGCCTGTTGTTATTTTATTTTGTTTCTTTTGGTCTTCGCTCCGCGAGGCAGACTGTCACTGTTGGAATCTGCTGAGGAAAGCCTTTGTCCTCTCGTTTTTCGGATTCATAATAACCTCTTCGGGCGTACCGTGTTCAACAATAACGCCTCCGTCCATAAAGATTATTTCGTCCGAAACGTCTCTTGCAAACGACATTTCGTGGGTAACGATAACCATTGTCATATTATCCGCCGCAAGACTTTTGATAACCTTGAGGATTTCGCCCGTAAGTTCAGGGTCAAGAGCAGATGTGGGTTCATCAAAGAAAAGAATATCGGGCTTCATCGCAAGCGCTCTGGCTATAGATACTCTCTGCTGCTGACCGCCAGAAAGCTCGCAGGGATAAGCATCCTTTTTTTCTTCCAGACCAACCTTACGCAAAAGCTCCATGCCTTGCTCTTCAATTTCAGCAAGAATCTGCTTTTTGTTTTCCTTGTAGTCTTCTCTGTTCTTCGCCTGAAGCTTAACCGCAAGTGTTACGTTATCAATGACGCTATACTGCGGAAACAGATTGAACGACTGGAAAACAAGACCGACCGCAAGACGGTTCTGACGGATTTCTTCCTTTGTGAACTTATGCTGATTTTCGCTGTCAAAAACAACGTTGCCGTTAACAATTATCTGACCTTCGTCGGCTGTTTCGAGCGAGGTTATGCAGCGCAGAAGCGTTGTTTTGCCGCTGCCAGAAGAGCCGATTACAGAAAGCACACCGCCCTCTTCAAGCGAAAAGCTGATACCGTTAAGGACAGTATTCTTTCCGAAGCTTTTGTGTATGTTTTTAACTTCAAGTATCGCCATAGCTGCACCTTAACCTTTGTAGTAATCAAGCTTCTTTTCGACGTATCCGAAAATAAGGGTAAGTCCGCCGCAGAACACAAGGAAATATACCGCAGTATAGAAAAGCGGCCAGATAACACCTTTTCTCGAAAAACGCTCAGCCGCCATCAAAATTTCCGAAACAGCAATAACTCTTGCAAGGGACGTATCCTTGACAAGGGTGATTATTTCGTTGCTCATGGGAGGAACAACGCGCTTAACAACCTGCATCAAAACAACTTTGAAAAACGTCTGTGCCTTGGTCATACCAAGCACCTGGCAAGCCTCATACTGTCCCTTGGGAATACTTTCAATGCCGCCTCTGTAAATCTCTGAAAAATATGCAGAGTAGTTTATCACAAAAGCAATCAAAGCAGCCGTCATTCTGTCCTGCATCGGAATATTGAAAACAAGTCCCGGCACATAGAAAACAACAAAAAGCTGAAGCATAAGGGGTGTTCCTCTGATAACCCAGACAAACATCCTTGTTAAATATTTAACGGGGCGGAACTTTGACATTGAGCCAAACGTTATAACAAGACCCAACGGGAGCGCAAATAAAAGTGTTGAGAAAAACAGTCTTATGTTTTCCCAAAGACCTTCAAGCAGAGAAATGGAAACCTCTGTGAACTCGCCGTTCATTACGCCGCCCTGTGCAGCATTAAGCAAAATTTCAGTCATTAAAATCTTCCTGTATCTTTAAATTATTTCGCAATAAGCTGATCTTCAAGACCGTAAGCTGCAGCAATCTTTGCAAGAGTGCCGTCTTCAACAAGCTCTGTGATAGCAGCGTTAACCTTTTCTGTCATATCACTGCCTTTACGGAATGCAATGCCGTACTGCTCATCGTTGCCAAGCTCAAATTTCGCTTCTTCAACAACAACAAGGTTTGCATAGTCTGTACCTTCGCCGATTGAACCAAGGCTTGTTACGTAGTCGATAACGCAACCGTCAGAAGTGCCTGCTGCAACTTCCATAAGCGCTGCTGCCATATCTTCAACTTCAATGAACTGTGCATTCTTGAAATATGCATCGTTTTCTATTACGTTTGCGCCTGCAGAACCGCCTTCAGCAGCAATCTTGAGACCGTCAACTGATGTGAGACCTGCATTCTCAGCTTTAACAACGAGAACCTGCTTGTTCTGCATATAGGGAGTTGAAATTGACATATTTGCAAGTCTGTCTTCGTCAATTGTCATACCGTTCCAGATGCAGTCAATTGTTTTGCCGTTAAGCTCAGTTTCTTTTGCTGCCCAGTTGATTTCCTGGAACTTAGCCTTAACACCAAGCTTAGCGCAAACTGCTTCAGCAAATTCAGTTTCAAAACCGATAAGATCATTCTTATCATCATAATAGTTCATAGGTTTGAAAATGGTGATACCGATAATCATTTCGCCTTTTTCTTTTATGTATTCATAGTCGGAACCGTTATCTTTGCAAGCGCCGAGAACGAATACCATTGAAAGTGCGAGGAGGAGAGCAAGTATTTTTTTCATAATAAAAACTCCTTTTCAGCCGTTTTACGGCTTTTGTTGTGTTAATACATTATCATATTAAAGCAAAAAAGTCAACAGCGGACAGTTTTTTCGTCATTTTTACATATAATAATTAAAACAAAACGGATATTTTATATTAACGGTCAAACAAAACCGATTGACAACCGCTTCAAAATCTGCTAAAATAGCAGAGCTGTTAAAAATTAATATATGGAGAGTTGTCCGAGAGGTCGAAGGTGCAGCACTCGAAATGCTGTGTGGGGAAACTCACCTAGGGTTCGAATCCCTAACTCTCCGCCATCTCGAGTGTTCATAACGGATTCAGGTTGTGAACACTCGATTTTTTATTTCAGTTATATTTTCGAGCAGGCGGCATGCCTGCTCTTTTTGTTTGTTACGGACAGTTTTTATGCCGGGATATTCTTTGAGATATATTCAATCGCCACTCCCTGTCTTGTGTCGGCTCGGTAATATTCCCATTCGCTTTCGGTCAGCGGTATTTCGAGATAACCTACAAATCGGTAGTAAATTACAATTTTCTGCGTTCTGTACTTTCCCGTTCCCTGCGTTTCATAAACAACGATTTTGTCTATCAGTTCTTTGAGCAGCGGCGCTGTCAGGGTTTCCATCTGCATAAACTTTCTCACTGCTGATATGAATTGCTCCTTGCCTTTCTGCATTGCACCGAGATTGCTCAGCTGCTCACGGTATTGCTGAATCTTTGTTTTGAGTTCAAGCCTTTCGCTTTCATACTTGTTAGATAACTGCATAAACCATTCGTCGGTAACCTTGCCAGAAACATTATCTTCATAAAGCCTTTCATACAGCCTCGCTACATCTTCATTTCTTGCGATTGCTCTGTCAAGCTCTTTCTGAACCTGTTTCTTTTCTGCAATAAGGTCTTCGTTTGTCTTTTCGGCAAGCATATCGGCAAATGCTTCTTCGTCATATTCAAGAAACTTCGCAAGCCGTTTGAGTTCAAGCATCACAACCTGCTCTATTGCATCCGCACGGACATAATGCCTTGCATCGCAGGTGCCTCTTGTGTCTTTCTTGTAGTTGGAACAACTGAAAAACTTGATATCTTTGTTACGGGGATTCACGTGATGCCACAGCTTGTGACCGCAATCCGAACAGTAAAGCAAATCGCTGAATATGCTTTTCTCACCGTTCTCGGGTTTGGGTGCTCTCCGTTTGGTGTTTTTTATGGATTTCTGAACCAGCTCAAAGGTTTCACGGTCAACTATCGGCTCGTGAACATCTTTGAATATTACCCAGTTTTCTTTTGGATTTGCCAATCTCCGCTTGTCTTTGAACGAACGGGAATATGTCTTGAAGTTGATAACATCTCCGCAGTATTCCTGACTTTCAAGGATTCTTCCGACTGTTGTTGCCATCCGTTTGCACGGGTCAGCAGGTTTTCTTCCGCTTTGCCTGATGCCTTTTTCTATCATATATGATGTAGGTACCAAAACTTTTTCTTCGTGCAATATCCTTGCAATCGTTTCGTTACCTTTGCCCTCAAGACTCATTTGAAATATCCGTTTCACAACAGCAGCCGCTTCGGGGTCGATTATCCATTTTTTCGGATTATCGGGAGATTCAATATATCCGTAAGGCGGTTTTGAAAGCGGTTCGCCCGAATTACCTCTTATTCGGTATGATGAGCGTACTTTTCTGCTGATGTCCCTTGCGTAAAGCTCATTGATTACGTTTCTTATCGGTGCAAATTCGTTGTCACCGTCTGCACTGTCAACTCCGTCATTTATTGCAATGAACCGGACATTTTTTTGCGGAAAGTAGTTGTCGGTATAGTAGCCGACTTCAAGATAATTTCTGCCCAGACGGGACATATCTTTTACGATTATCGTTGAGATATATCCAAGTTCAATATCCTCAATCATCTGCTGAAATGCGGGACGGTTGAAGTTTGTTCCCGTATATCCGTCATCCACATAAACTCTCGGATTCTGAAATCCGTTATCCTTTGCGTACTTCTGCAATAGCTTTTTCTGATTAACCACCGAGTTACTGTCGCCTTCGGTACCGTCATCACGGGATAAACGGCAGTAAAGTGCTGTAAAGCCTTGTTCTTTTTTATCCTTCGACTGCATAGTCCTCCTTTCCGGCAGTCAAACACACATTGTTTGTTTCAAGTATATCTTCATCTGTGTTTACTGTCAAAGGTATGAAATCACTTCTGATAATTCTTTTGATTTTATCATGGAACGTTGCCTGCTTGCTTTTTATGTCATACGGAACAAAACGGGATTCAACCGTATATCTGACACCGTTGATTACATATTCGTTTGCGCCGTACGATACGGGCTCAATAATCGCAATGTTGTTTGGTTTTTTCATTTTGTAAGATCCTTCTTTCTTTGATGTTTATCGTAAAATTCAAGTGCTTTGAAAATATGTTCTTCCTTGTCTTTCGGGGTTGAAAATTTGCCGAGAAATTTATCATATTTATCGGAATCCAGTTTCAGAAATTCTTTCTGATTCGGCTTTGCGGTTGTCATAATTTTAAAAATCATATCCATATCAAGACGGTGAAGCTGCGAAAGCTGTTTCATTTTCTGTGCCTGTGACAACGACGGAGTGCAGTCCTCACTTTGTATTGTTTCGAGCAGATTTTTCTGTTCTTCTTCGGTGAGATATGAGATTTCAACGGCGGGTGTAAATGCAATCTTTCCTTTATCAACCATATCCGAAAGCTCGGGGATAAGATGAGTGAGCCTGATGTATCTTTGAACCTGTCTGCCGCTTTCCGACTGTGAGATAAACTCGGCACTTTTCAACTTGTCGACAAGTTGTCGCGAAGTTGATTTGCCCTGATGCGATATGGCATCCATTTTCATTTTGAATGCCTTTGCTTTTTCGCTCGGCGGGATGTTCTCACGTTGCAGGTTGCAGTCAACAACCGCAATTGTTGCGGTATCTCTGTCAATGGCATAAATTAAAGCAGGTACCGTTTTCAGTCCTGCTTTCCTTGCTGCACGGAGTCTTCTGTGACCCGAAACAACCTCATATTCATCTTCCGTGTTTTCCTTTGGTCTGACAATCAATGGATTTATGATTCCGTTTTGCTGTATGCTTTCGATGAGCATATTCATTTCATCGTTATCGGGTACGCTGAACGGATGTCCCTCAAACTGATGAAGCTTTTCAATGGGTATGTTTACTGTTGATTCTGACATTAAATTTTCCTTTCTATTCAATATTCTGTTCCTGCTTTTTGTAAGCGGAACGGTTGTTCTGTGCCGTCAGTTTCTTCGCTTCTTCAAGACGTTTGAGAACAGACGGCTTTTCGTTTTCTTTGTGTTCCATAGCTTGGGTTACAATGTATCTGATTTCTTCAAGCTCACGGAGTTCGGATTGATGGGTGGATAGGTTGGCGGATAAAGTCTTTTGATGTTCCGTTAATGATGTTATTTCAGATTTTATTTCTGCTTTTGCACTTGGTTTACATTCAGAATTTGCTTTCATATATCGCACAGCCGTTTTGTATTTCTCGATTTCAGATTCGTGTTCGGAATAATACTTTTCTTTGCTTTTCTCAAAAAATATTTTTGAATATTTATCGTAAATAGGTTTGTACTTTTCATAATCTTCAATCTTTGAAATGTGCTGTTTCAGCCGTTTGATTTTCTTTTCATCTGCCTTTATTGATTTTCTTGTTTCGTCAATCGGATTCAGAATTTCGTTGAGTTTATCAAAAGTGCAGATATTTCGGTTTTGCAAAATCATAATTGCCTGCGATATTTTCTTTAAATCTGCAACAGAACCTTTTGTCTGTGCAGATTTGTTCCAATCACTTCTGCCTTCTTTTCGCATATCGAGATATGTATTGAGAATATCCACAAGCGTTGTTTCGGGTTGATTGAATTTCTCAAGTTCCGCTTTGATTTCTTCAATCCAGCTTTTAAAAATTTTGATTTTCTCTTTGATTTCGGTAAGCAGAGCATTTGTAGATTTTATCAATCTGTTCTTCTCTCCCTTATCTGTTTTTATGCCTTTGCTTTCCATCTGTCTGACTGCAACTCCTTCGTGAACTGTCGGAATTTTATCAACACCTTGTCGCTCATAACTGCGGTAATCAATTCTTTCTGCAAGTTGTTTTTCTTCAAATTTCTCGTTGCACATTCTTGCCCATTCCGAACGCCAATGTTCAAGAGTTTCGGCTTTTCCCCAGTCGGTTGTCGGCACGGCAGAGAAGATGTAATTTCCGTTATGGTCGGTTGCTCTGTCACCGTTTCGGTCAAGCTCATAAACCCGTTTTTGTTTGTTACCCCATTCACCACTTTTCTCAATCGGTCTTATCGGACACAGCACATGGACGTGAGGATTTGCAATGCGGTTTGTTTCGGGAGAATGAATTGCAAAGTCGGCAATCATTCCTCTTTCAACAAACTGCTCTCTGATGAATTTTTTAGCAAGCTCGATATTTTCTTCCATTGTAAATTCATTCTGCAAAGCAAAATCAAAACTGTATGCAAGCTGAGCCTTTTTGCCTTTTTCGGTTTTCTCGACTGCGTTCCACAGTGTTTCTCTGTCGGAAAGATTTTGCGGAACATATTCGGGCAACATAATTCCCGTTTCAACCACACCGCCTTTACGGGTGTAATCGCTGACTTCACCGTAATATTCACTCTTCAATTTTTCACCTGCACGGTAAGCGGCACACGCAACAGCGCTTTGTCCTGAACTTCGTTTTATTTGGGTTACATGGAAATGAAAAAGTGACATTAAGGCATCAACCTTTCAAGATGCTTTTTCACTTCGGGCAGATCGAAAATGAATTCGGCAAGTCGATAAAAATCTGCAGAAGTCATATTCTTTGTTGCGGGACAGACACTTTCAATCGCACCGCCTTTTTCACAAAGACGGTGAGTGCGTTTTGCTTTGTCACCTTTGGTGAGATATTCAATGCGATTCCCAAGTCGCTGTTTCTGATGTTCAAGAATTTTAATTTCCTTTTCGTTTTTTATTTTTTCTTCAATTAATTCTTCTTTTGATTTACTCATAAAATCTCCTTTTCTGTTTTTGGATACAAAAATCCCGTTGCTTCAGATGAAACAACGGGATAGATTGAAATATTCAATTTCAATAAAATATGGGATAGTTGCAACGCAGCGCAAGGGTAAAACCCTTGTTTAAAATCTTTGATTTTTCATTAGCGGAGCTACGCACATATACATTTCTGAAAGATATATATAGAAGTGCGCCCTTCGGGATTATCCGATTATTTTCGGCTTTTATTTTGCTATGTTTTTTTGTGTTTCATATTTACGTCTCCTTTCGATTTTGGGTATAAGAAAACCGCTTCACTAAAAGTGAAACGGTTTGATGAAATGTATTTGATTTTTGTTTCAATAATTAGTTCGACAAATTGGAATTTATCTATCAGTTCAATTTACACATTGTTTCTGACGTTCTAATAAAAAACTCCTTACTTCTTCTGTTTCTTTTGCATTAAAATTATATTCCAGTATCTCTCCTACATATTTTGCAATTTCAGCAAAATAATCATAAATCACATACAGTTTACTCCATATATCTTCGTATGTAC